>RFIQ01000063.1 GCA_003695565.1 Planctomycetota bacterium
CTGCATAGGGTTCCAGCTCTGTTTGCCCGGACCCTGCGCGGCCTGATCTTTGCGAAGTGTGCTGCAACCACTGATCGCCAGGGATGCGGCCAGGATGAATCCAAGCTGGTAAGTTTGACGCATCAACGCGCGAACTCCTCGGTAGTTTGCAGGACTTTCGGAACGCAACCAATGGACGTCGGGACAAGTACGGCTATCGGTATGCACCCGACTGGACTCCGGGATAGGCGGCATTGCTGGCTGGGCCGGCCGTCTGCGGCGCTGGCGTGGCCGCGGCCGGTACGTTGTTCGCCGTCGGGAAGGCGACCGGTTGCAGGGGGATCGTCGCCCCAGTCCTCGTTGCCTGATCCCCAGGTGCGGCCGGGGTAGGTGGGGGCGGAGGTGCCACGCGGGGCATGAAGTCCGGGTCCAAACCTCCCGGTACCGCCGGGTAGTCGTTGCTCGGCGACCCAGGAGCGGGGAGTGCTTCATGGCCTGACGGAACCGCTCGATCCTCCAGCACGGTTGGCTGGGCATCAGGGTAGATCAGCGCGCTGCGGGCTGGCCCCCACAGTCCGTTCCCGCCCGACAATCCCACGTCTCCGTGCACATTCAACACGTCGGCCAGGCACCAGCTCATCCGTGACGATTCGACTTGTTTGAGCATCTCGTAGTCTTCATCGGTCTGGATGATTCGCGGCGTCAGCACGACCAGCAATTCCCGCCGCTGTTCGGTTTCGACGTCGAAGCGGAAGGCGGGACCCACGATCGGCAGACTGCCCAGGATGGGAATCTGGCTGCGCGCGGTCCCACGGTTCTTGCTGATCAACCCGGCGAAGACCACGGTCTGTCCCGAGTAGGCGGTAACGGTCGTGATGGCTTCGGTCGTGTTGATGATCGGGGATCGAATGACCTCGCCGTTCTGCCCGAAACCGATGGGGATGCCCGATGCTGGATCCCCGACGCTGGAATTCTGAATCTGGACCTGCATCAGGATCAGGCCGTCCTGGTTGACGCGCGGCAGCACGGCCAACCCCAGTCCGACCGGTACGTCCTGCGTTTGGATTTGTTGGGGCGTGCCCAGCGTGGCTTGCGAAATGCCTGTCACGCGCGGTACTTGTTGGCCGATCAGCGTCGAGGCCTCCCGCGAGTCGAGCGTCGTGATGTGCGGTCGACTGAGCACCTGCAGGCGGTTGGCGGTTTGCAAGGCGCGGATCAGAATCCCCACCGCCTCACTGGAAGCGGACAGGACGAGGCCTCCGGTGCCGGCTGCGTTGGTGCGGCCAACCCCAAAGTTGCTCAATGCCTGGCCGGCCACGTTCTGCGTGATCCCCAAGCCTCCGGACGGCCCTGTCAGCGGTCCGAGGACGTTGAATACCGGAGAGCTGAGCGTGCCACCAGTCGCCGACGCGCGATCGAACAATAGGCCGTCCTGGATGCCCCATTCGGTGCCCAATTCGAACTGGTCGTCCAACTGCACTTCTGCGATCAAGACCTGAATGCTGACCAGCGGCGGCCGGCGATCCAGACGCTCGATCAAGCCCAGCACCTGTTCGAAGTACCGCGGCGCGGCGCTGACCAGCAAGCTGTTGGTGGTGGCTTCCGGGATGACAAAGATCTGGCGATTGACCAGCTCCGCCGGGCTGAGAATGCCCGTGGTGCCAGTGGTCAATGTCTGGTAGGCCTGGACCAACTGCTGTGCGTAGTTCTGGACGGCGGTGGCTACCTCGGTGGCATTCGCATTTCGCAACCACACGACTTCGGACCGCCGGTCCTCGGGAACGTCCTCGTCCAGCCGCAGCATCAGTACTTCGATTACTTTCAAGTCCGACTCGCTGCCGCTGACAATGACGCTGTTCGTGCGGGCTTCAGCAGCGATTTGCAGTTGGACCAAGGCGCTGTCGCCGCCGGTGGTCAAACCGGTGCGGGTGAGATTGTTCAGCAGGTTTCCCGTGGCATTCTGTCCGGCGGTGACCGGTAATCCGAACAAGCCTTGCAGGGTTTGTGCAACCAGCGTCGCATCGGCATTCCGCAAACGAAAGACCTTGATGGTGGCTTCGGCTCCGGGGAGTTGATCCAATTCACCGATCAGCTTGCCGATCAGAGCCATGCTGGCGCTGGGTGCGCGCACCACCAAGGCATTGACCGATGGATCGGCCGAGATGACTACTCCGGCCAGGATGCCCGATTCGACGCGCTGGCCGTCGACCGTGACCATGCTGAGTTTGCCGCTGGGAGGCGTGACCTGGGAGGTGTCTCCCGTGTTGATCTGCCCGCCGATGATCTCCTGGATCACGGACACCAGGTCTTCGGCCAGGGTGTTCTTCAGCCGGAACACGCGGACCTCGTTTTCTGCCGGCGCACCTTCCACATCCAGTTCCGCAACCAGTTTCTCGACCTCGGCCATTTCCCGCGGCGCTGCCTGGACGATCAGCGAGTTGGTGCGATAATCGGCAACGACTTTCACCCGAGTTCCCAGGCCCACGCGTTGTTCGCCGTCGGGTGGGTTCTGCACGAAGAACTCGCGGATACGCGTTTCCAGATCGACGCTCGACGCGTGCAACAACCGAATTACCTTCAGCTGATCGCCTTCGGCCAAGGGTTGGTCGATCTTCTCGATCAATGCCTTGACCGACGCCAGGGTTTCCTTGCGACCGATCAACAACAGAGCATTGGGTTGCCCCAAGGCGGTAATGCTGACCGTACCCTGACGAGGTTCATATACGTTGGCGTACAGGTCGGTGACCAGGGTCGCGACGGCTTCCGCATTGGCATGTTTCAGTTGCAGGACCTCGACCTCGGGCTGTGTCTTGCGGGCCTGTTCCTTGATCTTCTCGATCACTTCCAACGTGCGTTTGACGTCGGACTTGCTCCCCTTGATGATCACCAGGTCGATCTCTTCGATGAATTCGATCTGGACATCGCCGAACAATCCGCTCTCCGATCCCAGCGTATCGATCGTGCCGATGGCGGTGGCCGTTTCTTCATCTCCCACCTCGACCTGAGCCTGCGTCTGGCCGCCCGCTTCGCCCTGTTGCATGGTGGCCTTGATCAACTGGAATGGCTGCTGCACGCGGCGCGGTTCCGCCGGTGCCAAGGGCACGACGTGGGTGGCGCGAAGGCGGTCGATCTTCCCTGCATCCAGGTTGAAAACGACCTGGCTCCAGCCTTTAATCGATGCTGTCGATCCCACGAAGGTGATGCGGTTCTCCGTTCTATCGATTTGCAAGATGTCGCGCAGGCCGGTGGTGTTCGCGATTTGGTAATTGGCGATTTCCCCGTTTCGTTCGGTTGTAATCGTCAGCCGCGGGCCCGCCAGGCGCTGCAGGGCGTCCTCGAGTTCCCGCCACGTCAGATTGCGCAGCACATACGCTTGCTGTTTGACATCGGCGGGCGCGTCCGATTGGGAACGCATCCATGTATCGATCTGGGTGGCGACCTGGCGATGGATCGCCTCCGGTGCCATCACCAACAACTGGGCCGTTTTGGGATCGGTGGTGATCCGCACCGCCGGATTATCGTGGTACTGGGCTTGCAATTGGGCTCCCAGAGTACCCACGTGATCGGCTGAGACGCTGTAAGACCGCAACTGAGCCACGCCGCTGAACCCAGCGGTGGCCGGCCCGCCGGGGCCAGCCACAACATCCGTTGTGGGACGGTAGTTGGGCGAATCGAGCTGGAGGGGTTGTTGGGCGGCGACTGTGGTGGCTAGCCATCCCCAGGCAAGTCCACTGGTCCACAGCCATCGTCGAAAACGGCAGCGGCGAGCCGCTTTCGAATGGTTCAATTCCGGCATTTCAAACCCTCCTGGTACATCAGTATGCGCGGGATTCATGCAGCGATTCGATCTGCAGGGCATTGGCGAATTGTCGATACGGGAATGCGGATTTTCCGCACAATCCTCTCCATCGGCATATGAAGTCCAATTGCTTTTATGATTCACCTCATATGACAATCTTGTAACCGTTCTGTTCCTCACGCTTTGCCCAGGCTGCCTGGTTTGACGAGTTCGCTGGTCGTTCGGATCCGAACAGGAGCGATGCTGGCGACTGTCGCAGCCGATGCGATTGGGCCGTCTCCGCGCTTTTGCGTCTCCGCGTCTGCGCGTGGTTGCAAAAGTGCTCTCGCTCTGATGCCGTTCGTTTTGGTAGTGGGAGGGACGCGCCGCCATGCTGGCAGCGAACGCAATGCTTGCTAGATCGAGAGTCCACCGGCCAGCTAGTTTGCAGGATCGCGGTTCGTGCCGATGCCCAGAAGTGCGGTTGCATGCTCAGTAGACGATGTGTTCAGCAGTTGGCACAGAAGAAGAACCGGTTTCGCCAAGAGGATACGGTATGAATGTGTTGCGCAGTTGCCGCCGATGGGGAGCCTGGCTGGGATGGGCAGCGATTTTGATTTGCCTGGCGCCCCCCGTCTGGGCCGATCCCCCTTCGATACTGTCGATCTTTAAGAAACGCACGACGCTCTCGGCCGACGAACTGAAACTGCGTGCTGAGCATGGTCCCTGGTTGGTCCTGGCGGTCACCCTGACCGGCGAGGATGCGGAGCAGAAGGCAGTGCGATTGGCCAACGAGATTCGACAAACAATGCGTTTGCCAGCATTCGTAATGGAGCACCGGCGTGAGGAATCGCCGGTGATCGGAGCCACGGCGCAGCTCGTCAAGGAGCTGGATGGAACGACGACCCAGTATCGAGCGTGGCGGGAATATGCAAACCCCGTTCAAGGCACCGCCTTTGCCGTGCTGGTAGGCGAGTTTTCTACATCGGACGATCCCAAGATCAAACCCGTGCTGGAACGCATCCGCACCGCCCGGCCGGTGGCGTTGGGTGGGGGCGAGATGGCGGCGGCCAAGGCCGAGGATACCAGTTGGCTGGTACAGAAATACCGTTCGCTGCTCTGGTCGCGGACCGATCGGCAGTCGAATCAGTCCAAGGGCCCGATGGGAGCCGCCTTCCTGACCCGCAACCCGCTCCTGCCCGACGATTTCTTTCAAGGTCCCAAGATTGATGAGTTCGTCGAGGGGTTGAACAAGCAAGTGCAGTATTCTCTGCTGGAATGCCCGGGGCGGTTTACCGTGCGCGTGGCGTCTTTTCAAGGGAATGCCACAACATCGCTGATCAGCGGCAAGCTGCGCGGTGATCAGGATCGCGAAGTTTCCAATGCGTTGGATGTCGCCGCGGAACAAGCCAACAAACTCACCCTGGCTTTGCGCAAAAAAGGTGTCGAGGCGTATCAGTTCCACGATCGCTACGGCAGCTATGTGACCATCGGCAGCTTCGATCAACTGGGCGAAGAGGTACGCGGCGCCGGGTTTCAGTACCATCCCGACATGATCGAAGTCATGCGCAAATTCTGTGGCTACGAAACGGTTGATGCCAAGGATCCGGTGACCGGCGCCGTCCGACGGGTGACCACGCTCAAATCGTTGGAGCGGATTCCGTTTGACCCGGAGGGCAAACCGATGGCAGTGCCGCGGCCAGCGTCCCGCGCAATCTATCGCGGTTCGCTCATGGGCAGCCGCGGTTGACCCCGCCTGCCGGCCCTACGGGAGTGCACTCGGGCCCGGTGCAACCTGGTCGCACTGCAATGGCGCTGCGGGGAGCGGATCGTGCCACCGGCCCCGGTTGACGCGTGGGGGCCGGTTGGTATCGTGACCGGGCATGTCCACCCACGCTCCATCGCCGGTCCCGTCCCCCCCTGCCCTGCCATCCGTGTTCGTGTTGGGGACGCACAACGAAAAGAAACGGCGCGAGATGGAGCAATTGTTGGCGCCGTTAGGGATTCGATTGCTGACCCTGAGCGACGTGCCGAATCCCCTGAAGGTGGACGAGTCGGGGACGACTTTTCTTGAAAACGCGATCCTCAAGGCGCGCCAACAGGCAAGCCACCTCGGGCAGTGGACAGTTGGCGAGGACAGCGGATTGTGCGTCCCTTATTTGGACGGTGCTCCCGGCGTTTACTCGGCCCGGTACGCTGGGCCGGATGCGACCGATGCAGCGAACAACGCCAAGCTGTTGGAGGCACTGGAGCGGGCCGAGGGGGATCAGCGACGCGCTTTCTACGTGTCGACGATCGCCCTGTCCGATCCCCAAGGCAACATCGTGGCCACGGCAGAAGGGCGATGTTGGGGCCGAATTCTGCGCCAGATGCGCGGTACGGGCGGCTTCGGTTACGACCCACTGTTCGAAATCCCCGAATACCATCGCACGTTTGCCGAATTGGGCCCCACGGTGAAGGGGGTTCTGTCGCATCGCGGGCGGGCGATCGAGCGGTTTCGCCAGGCTCTGCTGAGATTAGCCCCCATTGTGGAGGGGCGCCGAAAAAATTCCCAGTAAAATGGGAATGTGGCGTGTAATCTCTCCGTCAGCCGGAATATCCAAGTAGCCCGGATCTCTGGCCGAAGGTGCAATTCCCCGGCGGGCGGAGAATCCGAGGCCAGATTCGGGGTGTTGGATAGCCATTTCGAACGGCGATCAGGCGTGAGGTGTCCGATGGCGAACGAAGAACGATCCAGTGCGGATGCCGACGCGTCGGAGCGGATGTACGCGGAGTTCGTCGCATTGCTGGCGCGTCATGAGCCGGCTTTGCGGCGATTCATTCGGTCGTTGATGCCGTCGGACAATGGGGTGGACGACGTGGTCCAGGAAACCGCGCTGGAGTGCTGGCGAAAGTTCGCAGGGTTCCAGGTCCCCCAGGGCGAGGAGCCGGATGCGGCCTTCATGCGCTGGGCCAGTGTCATCGCGCGGTTCAAGGCGATGAGCTGGCAGCGCGATCAGGCACGGGATCGCCTGGTGTTTCGCGCGGAGGTGATCGAGAAATTGGCCGAGGAAGCGCTGGAGTCTTCCGGCCAGTGGCAACAGCACTTGCAAGCCGTCCAGGAATGTTTGTCAAACCTCACGGCGGACCAGCGGAGGTTGGTGTTGGCCGTGCATACGCCACAGGAGTCGGTGGCGCGGATCGCCGCCGAGGCAGGAATCGCGCCGCGGCGGTTGTACAGTCGCGTCGGAGCGCTGCGCAGGAAACTGCGAGTTTGCGTCGAATCGCGCGTGTTGGGAGGTGCTGGTTATGAATAACGGCGAGGTCGATCGGCTGTGCAGCGAATTGCTGGATCAGACGATCTCGGCAGAGGATTTCGATCGCCTGCAATGCATGCTGGCGGAGGATCCGACGGCGCGGCGCGTGTACCTGTCTTACGTGCGTTTGCACGAGGGGTTGCAAGAAATTGCGTTGAGCCCGTCGGTATCGTCGGCGGTGCAGTCATCCGATGGCGTGCCGTCGCCTGACCTGATCGATGCGTCGAAGGGGCGTGGATCTGCATTGCCGCGCTGGCGGGGAGCCGCGGCCCTGCTGGCCGTTGCCGCCTCCTTGACCTCGGTGGTCGTCGGCTGGTGGTACTGGCTGCCTCGTCCCCGGCCGACATCCGGAGCGCAGTCTGTCGCCATGCTGGCGTCGCCCGATGGCGGCGAACGGTTGCTGGCCGGGCATGCCACGTTGCGGCACGCGGTGGGGGTGCGCTGGGATGCACAGACTCCAGCCC
>RFIQ01000064.1 GCA_003695565.1 Planctomycetota bacterium
CCTAAACCCAAACCTAAACCCAAACCTAAACCCAAACCTAAACCTAAACCCAAACCTAAACCCAAACCCAAGCCTAAACCCAAACCCAAGCCTAAACCCAAACCTAAGCCGAAGCCCAAACCCAAGCCGAAACCCGGTTTGTAAAGTTCGCCGGCTTTGGAATGCGTTTGGACAATTAACCGCGCAGGCATGTTCCACCACCCGGGGGAACATGCCTGCCTCATTTTGCGGCGAACTTACAGCAGCCTCTCCAAAACGGGCCGCCGCACATCTGGAGGCAAACTACTTGCGCCCCAGCATCCGGTCCAGCGAATCGGACGTCTGATAGATCAATGCCTCGGGAAAATGCAGGTAGGCATGAAAATACTCGAAAGTCAGATAACCGTCGTATCCGATGTGTTCAAACGCTTCGAGAACGGCTGGCCAGTTGGTCGTGCCATCGAGTAAGGGACGGAACGCTTCCAAGGAATGGTCCGTTCCCTTCTTGGTGTACTCCTTGAGATGCACATTCCTGATCCGATCGCCCAGAATCGGAATCCAATGCTCCGGGAACTGGTATTCCATGATGTTTCCCGTATCGAAATGGACACGCACATGAGGGCTATCAAAGCTGTCGACGAAGTCGACCATTTCAAACGGTGACAACAGGAATCCGTTGAAAAAGATGTTTTCGATATTCAAATACACGCCCAGCTTTTCGGCTTGAGGGACCAGTTTCCCAATCGCTTCCCGCGCTCGTCGATGGCATACGTCATTGGGCGTCGGGTCATGATCGGCCCGCCAGGGCATGTGCACCGCACCGGGAACCACCAGCAGGTTTTCCGTACCCAGGTCGTGGGCTGCCTGGGTCATCAACCCAGCCAACTCCATCCCGCGAGCTCGTTCGGCCGGGTCATTGCTGGTCAACGGATAAGGCCAAAACAGGAACGAGCACACGCCGCTGATCTGGATACCAATATCGTCCGCCATCTTGCGTATGGCGATGTAATCGGCGGTGGACTTGTCTGGCGACAGATCGTTCTCCAGATCATAATTCAGCTCGATGCCATCGAACCCAGCGTCCTTAGCCAACTGCAAGCACTGCCGCAAGTCCATCCGATCGGGATACGGAAACGCCCACAAGTTGATAGACTTGCGCATGTTGTAGCTTTTCCTTTGATGCGTCTGCGGCGCCTGTGGCGTCGCGGCCGCTCCGTGCACTACGCCGGGCAATGCGGCCGAAGTGAATGCCGCGTACGACAGCAATTGGCGACGACTCAAATGCGATTCTCTCGGCTGCATTCCATCTCTCCCCGCTTGACGACTTGAACAAGCGCATGCTTTCAACTCTTTCAGACTCCACGACGCCGTCGGCTTGGGGGTGCTCAACCTCCGCTATCCTGGCCGGCAGCGATTTCTATCTTACCGAACAAATGGCCTCCTACGTCGTCGTGCTGCCACGTTCCAGCATACTTATCCTTGTGCAGCACCACGCGTGCTGAGAATGTACCCAGGCCGGGGATCGTTAAATTGTCCAGGGTCAGCACGGGAGTCGTGCCGGCCCATTTAACCTGCAAGGGGACGGGCACGGTAAGATCATGGTCTCCGTACTTGATGCGGGCCGTGATTACCCACAGATCCCCTGCCGGCAATTTGCGCACTTCCTTGACTTCGTACACTTCCTGGCGCAAACGATCCATCGGTTGACCATCCACTGTGAATCGGCCGATCAACCGCGCGCCGGTCAACAACCGTTCGAAGCGGTCCAGCAGCGGGTCCCGAACCTGATCGGCACCGGCATCGGCGGGTGCTTCCCCCACTCGGGGCGCGGTGCCTTCATCCTGGGGCAAGTCATTCAGCAGGGTCTTGTCGATCAATGGCTCGCGGGCCGGTGGATCGATCTGCGCCCGGGCGATGGCCACCGAACCCGCCACGGCACCTGCGAACGCTACCGCCATCAGTGCTAGCTTTCCCGACCCCATCAGTTGGTTCATATCTGCCTCCTCCCAAGAAGATTGAGTTCCGGCAGGAAATGCCGGGTTACTCTATTTTGCCTCTGTCCCATCGTTGTTCGCTCCCTCCGGACGTTGGACTGGACCAGCGGCCAGAGCCCCTGACGGTCGTAGCGAACCCACTGCGAACTGGCCACGTTGTCCCTGCCCGCTAAGCCGCCGGGGCAGTGCCGAGCAGGCGGCGGACCGCCGAGGCCACATCGGATTGCCGCACCAGCGATTCCCCAACCAACATGGCCTGCACGCCGTGATCCTGCAGCAACTGCACGTCCTCGCGGCAGTGGATCCCGCTCTCGCTCACCACGATTGTCTCAGCCGGAATCTGCGGACGCAAGCGAATCGTGTGCTGCAGGTCGACCTCGAAGGTATCCAAGTCGCGATTGTTGATGCCGATCAGTTCGGTACCGGTGTGGAGAACGTTGTCCAGATTGGCGGCATGGTACAGTTCGATCAACACGGCCATGCCCAGATCCCGGGCCAAACTGTACAACCCCCGCAGTTCCTGCCGGGTCAAACACTCGGCGATCAGCAGAATCGCATCGGCACCAGCCACCCGCGCCTCGAATACCTGGTAGGGGTGGACGATGAAATCCTTCCGCAGAACCGGCAGGTCGACGGCCTGCCGCACTCTTTGCAGGTACTCCAAGTCGCCTTGGAAGAAATCGCGATCGGTCAGGACGCTGAGGCAACTGGCTCCGCCGCTGGCATAGCCTTGTCCCAAGGCCACCGGATCGAAATCCTCCCGCAGAACCCCCTTGGAGGGACTGGCTTTCTTTACTTCCGCGATGAGTCGAACGCCCTCGCCGCGGCGTAGCGCCCCCAGGAAATCGCGGGTCGGCGGTGCCGCGTCGGCCGCCTGCATCAAGTCCCGCAGTGGGCGCTGGCGAATCGCTTGCTCGACTTCCCGCCGCTTGTGCTCGATGATCCTCGCTAGGATTCCGCCCATCAGTGAATATCTCCCTCGGTGCTTGGGGACGCAACGGTGCCGCCGCCGGACCATCTTCTAACATCCGACCGCCTTGAGCAACCATGGCCCGGCAGGATGGTTTCCAGCAGATCGCGGCGGTTTAGAATACTGTTTGTCTATGGATGGATCTTCTGCACGGAACGGTGAGCCGCGGACTCGGCCACCGGTATTGAATGTCCGCCGAAAGTCCGCTTCGACTCCACGTCGTTGGACCCTGGATGACGTCGTCACACAGGTGTCCCAGTTGCGCGCGCTGGAAGCAGCCCGCCAGGCCGTGGACGCAGACCGACGCGTCACCATCGAAGGAATATGGCCTGGAGCGATGCCAATCGCGCTGGCCGGATGGTACCGGGCCGGCCCCCAGCCCCTATTGGTCCTGACCGCTCATTTTTCGGAGGCGGAGACGATCGCCGGTGAGTTGGAGGAATTGCTGGGACGTTCCTGCGAAGTCTTTCCGCCGGGCAGCGAGGAACAGGAGCTGGAATCGCTTACACTGCAAGCCACCGGCCAGCGGCTGCACGTCATCAGCCAACTATTCAAGTATCTGGAGCACCCCAACGGTCCGCCGCCGATCATCGTAACCACCTTGCCGGCCGTGCTCCAACACGTCCCGGCTCCCGGATCGCTGCAGCGGGACCAGCAGTTGCTG
Source organism: Planctomycetota bacterium (assembly GCA_003695565.1). Classification (GTDB taxonomy): domain Bacteria; phylum Planctomycetota; class Planctomycetia; order Pirellulales; family Pirellulaceae; genus Aureliella. The sequence continues at coordinate 3,608 of RFIQ01000064.1, forward strand.
CAGGTCGGCCATCGCATCGACATCGCCCACCTGCAACGTTGGCTGGTGGACGCCGGGTACCACCAAACCACTTCGGTGCAATTGCCTGGCGAGTTCGCCATGCGGGGCGGCATCCTGGACATCTTCCCTCCCGACGAAGACCATCCTGCACGCATCGAATTGTTCGACGACGAGGTTGAGTCGCTGCGCACCTTTGATGTGGTGACGCAGCGGAGCGTCGAGCAGCGTGCGGAACTGCGCCTGGTCAGCGTGCAGGGATCGGTCGCTCAGGACGGATTGATCCTGGATTACCTGCCGTCGGATGCTGCGATTTTCGTGCACGAACCGTTGGCGGTTCAGAGTACAGCCGAGAGTTTTCTGCAGCGGGCTCCCTTCCCTCAGCGGTATGCCTCTCCACCCCAAATCTGGTCGCGGATCGCCGACTTCGCCACCGTCCACGCCGTGCAGCTCGCCGACGAAGGCTACCTGGGCCAGTTGATCGAATTGCCCATCGGCAGCGTCGAACGGATCGGTGGCGACCTGGAGCGCCTGGCGGCCGACATCGATGCCCACTGCGGCGGTCGGCAGGTTGTGGTGGTGGCCATGAACGACGGGGAAGCGGAACGCCTGGGAGAGTTGCTGGCCCCCGCCCAGGCACAGGCCGACCATCGATTGCATATCGTGGTCAGCCAATTGCAAACGGGATTCGAAATCCTCCCAGACGGTCCGATGCTATTGACGGCGGGCCAACTGCTGCATCGGTCGCACGTGCGGCGGGTCACCAAACGGACCAAGAGCAAACCGATCGACAGCTTTCTGGACCTGCGGCCCGGCGACCTGGTGGTGCACCTGTCCCACGGCATCGGCGTGTACCGTGGCACCGAGCTGTTGGACAAGAACGGCCACAAATCCGAGCACCTGGTGCTGGAATTTGCC
>RFIQ01000625.1 GCA_003695565.1 Planctomycetota bacterium
CCCTTGGTCGTACGCAACAGGGCCCGCGGCAGCGGTTCCCCATCGGCATCTTTGCGGCGGTACTCCAGTTCCTGCGCCCAGTCCTGTTTCAACTGGTCGAGGTTATCGCGGATCCGCAACAACTGCTCCGACACCACGCCGTCGGCGATCAGTTTTTCCAGGTTCGGCTCAACGATATCGAACCGGCACAAGGCATAGGCCGCCATCGTCAAATACCCGCGCAGGTTCTCGTGCTGGTAGCCTCCGTCCATCAGTGCTTGAGCCACTTCGATCATTCCTTCGTACCGATCCCGTTCGATGTTTCGTTCCAGGATCTTGAACAGCATCTCACCAATGGGCTGCTTCGTTTCCAGATTCTGCTGGTATTCGGCCACCGCAGCCTGGAGGAATCGGTTGTGCAGTTCGGTCCCTTCGACGACCAACGCGTTGTATTTGTCCCGCCATTCGGTTGCCTGATGAGCCGGAGCCACGTTGTAGCGGATCACGACCTCGCGCATTTTTTTCAAGTGCTCGCGCAACGCACTGGTGGCGGCTTGCAGTTCCTCGGTCTGCGGGTCGAACTGAATCAACGTGTTCTGACGCTTTTCCGCGTCGTCAGTGCCGGGGAGCTGGCCTCCCAGCAAAGGACCGGGGACGATTTGACCGCGAACATCGCCAGCGACTGCCGCGAGGAAGACCAGCGCCAGCGCGCTGCCGATCAGGGTGAATCGGTACCGACAAAGCATTTGATGCATGGACTTACAATCTACCGTTAGCGCCGTGCGAACAGAAAAATCAGGCTGCCGAGCGGAACACCAATACAGGTGCATCGGATCGAGCATCCCAGTCGTCCTGACAGCAATCCACTGTGGGACAAACCGCCGGTGCAGCCTGCCGGGCCTGGGCTTCTCTACGCCGCAAATCCGGATGAAGTTCAGCGGGCCGGAGACCGGCAGCCAGTCAGGAGCTGCGCCGTGCGGCCCAAGCCGAGGCGTCCATGGCCGCCCCACATGTAGTAGTCTACCCGAGGCACCGGTTCCTCGTCACCGCGGCTCAGTCGCCCAGCGACCCAGCGGCCCAATGACCCAATGACCCAATGGCGGTATGGCCGCATGACCCAACGACCGAATGACTGAACCGAATGGGCCTGCGGCAGCCTCGTCGCCAAGCTACGGCCCGCTGCACCACGCTTATTCGACCTGGTAATCCCACCCCTGCATCGCCTTCAGCAGCGCCGCGTCGGTCAGGTCGAACATCAGCGGCGTGATGGTGATATGCCCGTCGGTCAGCCGAGTCAAGTCGGTGGGGTGTGCGGTACGACGGGGCGGAGGATCATTGGTAGCCCAGTAGTAATCGCGGCCTTTGGGATCCTGGCGGCGAATGAACTTCTCGCCGTACCGCTCAACCCCCATAGGGACCACCGACACCGGCGGTTTTTCCCCCAGCCGGTAACGATCCACGGCGGCGGTGGGGATGTTGATGTTGTAGAGTCGTGGTTGGTCATCTTTCTGGGCCAGCGTTTGCCGAATCAGCGGCACGGCGATCCGCGCCGCCGTCTCGAAGTCGGCATGCGGATCGTACTCCAGCGACACGGCAAAACTGTTGATGCGGAAAAAGGCGCCTTCGATGGCGGCAGCCACCGTCCCCGAGTACAGCACGTTGATGCCAGCGTTCAATCCGCCGTTGATACCGCTGACGACCAGATCGACCGGCTGGCCCACCAATTCGGCCACTCCCAGTTTCACGCAATCAGCCGGACTCCCTTCCACCGCGATTCCATACAAATCCTTGCCATGGTAGATCCGCTTGCACACCAGCGGTTCCAGGAAGGTGATGGAATGCCCCACGCCGCTTTGCTCGGTGGCCGGAGCGATGAGAGCCACATCGCCCATTTCTTGCAATTCTTGGCGCAAGGCCGCGATGCCCGGCGCATAGACGCCATCGTCATTGGTCAGCAGGATTTGCACTGCAGCAATTCTCCCCAACTGGTAGCAAAGTGGCGAAACATTTCAGATCGTCTGCCGCCTGCTGCTGGACGCAGCAGGGCTCTGGTGCCCCCTTCGGCGTCCTGCTGAGAAACGAAAGCGGCCGCGCGATCCTGGCCTCAGGCGAAGGCTACAGCATCTCCGCGGCGGGTGGCCAGGGCACGAGTCCTGTACCGACCAGAACCGGTTTGCCGCCAGCCATCATTTCCCCGCAATCGTGCGAACGACTAGACCATCGTTTGCAACAACAATCCGAGTTTGCGCAGTTCGGCAGCCTGATCCAACCCCGGCAAGGGATCCATTTGAATGCTCAGGGCATGTTCGTAACCGACGCGTTCCAGCATGTTGATGATCCGTCCGAAATCGACCGTGCCCTGGCCCACCCGTACGTGCAGATTATCCTTGGTCGAATCCCGCAAATGGACGTGATACACATAGGGCATGATCTTGTCCAATCGCTTCAGGTCGAAGCCCCCGACCATGTAATGGCTGGGATCGAGGGTCAGCCCCAAACCCTTGACGTTGTCACAAAGCACTTTGACCGTATCGGGATCGCCGCTCAAACACCCATGCTGGCTCTTCATCCCTACACGGACGCCTTCCCCTTCGGCGATGTCGACCAGTTTTTGCAAACGCTCGACCTCTTCGTTGAAAGGAGTGCCCAATTCGGCTGAGGGAACGGTCAGGGTAACGACCTTGGTGATCTTCCCCAATTTGCAGATGGCATCAAATTGCTTGAAGTACTCCACCCCGGTCGCTTCGATGTGGACATCGTAGGCGCAAACATCCAGCCGATGGCTGCGAACGGCCAACCAGGCCGCGCGCTCGAATTCCTGAGCAATCCGACTGGGGCTCAGCGCCGTGCCGTTTTCACGCAATGCGATCTCGATTGAGGTGAATTCGAGATTGGCCAATGCTTCGGCAACTTCCGGCATTTGCAAATCGGGCAAACAATCCGTCGACACGGCCACGTACACAGCAGTTCTCCTCTCTGCGATGCTAGACTCCTATCACTCCTGACCGGTATGGCAGTTGCCGAGAGTGTAACAGCTTAACGGGTTTCGTTTAAGGCCAGGGAGGAAGTCCCCCGCACGCGCATGCGGGCTGATGCCTTGTCCGGGCAGGCAACCACCGTGCCAATTCGCCCTGGCGTGTATCCCAGTCCGTGCACCTCGGCCAGCCACGCGTCTTCCCGATCGACAGGCACCCCGATCAGATATCCGCCGCAGGTTTGAGGGTCGAAAAGGGCACGGAATTGCGGGGAGCAGCGGTAGGCGGGCTCCACATCGATGGCGCGTTCGTTCCGCGCGTTGGCGGGGGCCAGGGTACTTTCTATCCCCGCCGCAACCGCAGAACCAACTCCCGACAGGAGGGGGATTGCCCCCAAGTCGAGCTCCGCGGCCACTTGGCTGGCTTCCAACATTTCGAGCAGATGACCGGCCAGACCGAACCCCGTCACATCGGTGGCGGCCGACAATTCATTGCGCACGGTCGCCTGGATCAACGGTTGCTGGGCATCGAGCATCGTCCGCAATAGCGCGCTGAAATCCTCTGCCCGGCAGGCGGCTCGCATATGTGCCGCTAACAACACCCCGACACCTAAGGGCTTGGTCAGGTACAGCCGATCTCCGATGCGCAAACCGGATTTTGTCAACAGGACTGTTCCCATCGGTCGCCCGACGACGGAAAAACCAATTTCGGCTCGCGGACCGGCAATGGTGTGCCCCCCCACAATCGAAGCACCTAGTCGTTCCAGCTCATGCCGGGCCCCTGCCAGCAGGTCTGACAGGAACCGCTGCTGGGTAAGGGAATTTCCCTCCGGCACGACGGCGATGGCTAGCACTTCATGCGGTTGGGCGCCGCATGCCAACACGTCGCTGCAAGCGTGAACTGCGGCAATGCGCCCAGCAAGGAACGGGTCGGCCAGCGGAGTCGCAAAAAAGTCAACCGAGGCGAGCAAGCGATGCTCGCCAGCCGATTCCAGTAGCGCCGCGTCTTCGATCGGTCGGGGGGCAGCGGCCAACGCGGCCCGCAGCGGCTCGGCCCCCACCTTGCATCCACAGCCCCGGCAGGACATGGCCGCCCCCTCCGCCATCACCAACCGACCGGGATCGAATTTCTCCATGAACCGGGTATCGATCTTCAGCTTCAGCCGCATGACCCACCGGCCTTCAAACGATAGGCCGTGCCATTGCCCCACCGCCGATCCATCGCCTAGATTGATCAGCTTGAGAAACGATCGTTGAGGCCGGTACGCCCGCAAGTCCAGCCCCGCGCCAGTTCGACTTGCGCCAGCCCGACTCGCGCCAGTTCGACTTGGGCCGCCCTGTCGTTCAGCCGCGTTCTCCACCGAGACCGCGCGCGCGTCTCCACGCTGGGTCGCCCGGTTTGGATCGAACCGGCCCGGCCCGATCGATGCAGGGACTTGGCCGGCGTCGAGCATGGACCGCAGGTTGTGCCACAGCACGGGGCCCTCGCGGACAGCGTAAACACCAGCCTTGGGGATGGAAACGCCATCGATCGTTCCCGTATCGCCGACCACGAAAACTGGATCGCCCGAGACGACTCGCAAGGTCGCATCGGTCCGCAGAAATCCTCGGTCATCCTTGGGAAAGTCCCATTCGGCCAATTCCGGCGGCGCAACCGCGCCGGTGGCCCACAACGTCAAGTCGGCGGGAACCTCCCTGCCGTCGTCACTGCAGACTCTATCGCGGGTCACCGCCACTACCCGCCGACCGGTAAGCACCCCGATCCCTCGGCGTTCCAAGTGGCGCTCCAGGCGACGCCGTGTCCCCTCCGCCAGATCGCTGCCGCCGAGTGGACTGTGAGCGACGATCGCGATTTCCTGACTTTCAAAACCGTGCGCCCTGAGAAATCCGGGCAGACAGCATGCGATTTCCACTCCTGCCGCGCCTCCACCCACGATGACCACTCGCAACCGATCGGCCGCCGATCCGGCTGCCTGTGCGCCGCCGAGGGCCCCTCTCCGCGCCTGGACTCGGGCCAGATGCCCACGCAGACGTTCCAGAAAGGTTTGCATCGGCTTGATCTTCACCGCGAACTCGTCCGCCCCTTCCACGCCACTGGTGGTGGGGACCGACCCGATACCGATGGAGAGTGCATCGAAGGGGACGGGTGGGAATTCGCGGAGCCGGATTTCTCTGTTGCGCCGATCGATGCCGGTCACCTGATCGACGATCAACCGAGCTCCGACCGCTGAGCACAAACGGACCAGATCAATCTGCATGGCGGATTCGGGTACCTGTCCGGCCAGCACGGCGGGCAACATGCCGGAATAGGTGGCCATGGGAAAGTTGCTGATACAGGTCAACCCCACGCCGGCGATCGGTTGCATCCGCCACATGCGCAAGATATGCGCGTTGGTGTGTCCGGCGCCGAGCAGAACCAGTTGGCGATCCGGCAGAGCCTCATCCATCGCCCCGATCCCCCTGGAGATGGCGGCCCGCTCCCGCCGAAACAACGCGCTGCGCCAACGTTTCGACTTCGGCATCATCGACGGTCCGCATATCCAACCACAATCGATCGCCGTGGCACCGCGCCAGGACGGCGGGCTGCCCCAGCCTCAATGCGGTGGCGAGTGCATCGAGATGCGCTGCGGCGATGGTCACCGCCCGGCTGGGCAACACATGACCGGGCGCCGATCCGCCGCCGATTTGCGATTGAGAAACGGCGATCTGCATGGGCGGCACCGGTCCTCCTTGCCCATCCGCCAACCGCGTGATGGCCGCCGTCAGGCGACGCGCGCGGTCTTCCAACTGGGATTCGGTTTGCATCAACATGCGGTACACGGGAATTGCGGTCAGGTCGCCGCGCACGTGCAATTCCGTGGTGGCTTCCAGGGCGGCCAAGGTGAGTTTGTCGCACCGCACGGCGCGCATCAGCGGATGAGAGGCCAGGCGGTCGATCCAGGCGCGGCGTCCTACCACAATGCCCGCCTGCGGACCTCCGAACAGCTTGTCACCGCTGAACAGAACCAGATCGGCGCCCTGGCGGACGCTGTCCTGCACCACGGGTTCGTCGATCCCCAGGCTCTCCAGGGAATGCACCAGGCCGCTCCCCAGGTCGTCGATCAGGGCGACGCCGGCCGGTCGCGGCAGTTCCCGCGACAACTCTTGCAGGGTCGGTTCGGACACGAACCCGGTCAACGAGAAATTGCTGCGATGCACGCGCAGGATCGCTGCCGTCTGCTCCCCCATCGCCTGGCGGTAATCCTCCAGGTAGGTACGATTGGTGGTGCCGACTTCACACAGCATTGCGCCCGAAGCGCGAAACACGTCGGGCAAGCGGAAACGGCCGCCGATTTCGACGAGCTGACCGCGGGCGAGAATCACCTCGCGTCCGGCCGCCACCGCTTGCAAGGTCAGCAGGGTGGCCGACGCGCAATTATTCACTACCAAGGCGTCCTCGGCACCGGTCAGCCGAGCCAGCAGTCGTCGGACGCGAGCGCCACGGCGCCCTCTCCGCCCGGTGGACAGATCGACTTCCAGATTCGTGTAACCGGACGTCTGGGTCAACCGCTCGACCGCCGCTGCCGCCAGCGGCGCGCGGCCCAAATTGGTATGCAGGATCACTCCGGTGGCATTGATCACCGTTTGCAATCGCTGAACGTGTTCCCCGTCCGCCAACTGGCGCAGCGACGCGACGACCCGCTCCAGCAAGCGCGGCCCGTCGACCTCGTCGGGCAGCTCGCCGCCTTGAATTTGACGGCGGCAGCGTTGGATGGCCTCCCGCGCCCAATCCAGCACTGGCCCTCGCCCGAACTGGTTGATCAAGTCGGAAACATCTCGCTGCGCCAACAACTGGTCGACCTTCGGCAAACGCCGCAGCACGTCGTCGATTCCCACGATACAGTTTACCCCTGTACAACCGGGTTTTTCAGCGTCCCCAAACCCTCGATGGTCACTTCGCACTGGTCTCCTGGCCGCAGGAATCGCGGCGGATTCCGCGCGGCCCCCACTCCCGGAGGCGTACCGGTAAAGATCACATCGCCAGGTTCCATAACGAAGCACTGCGTAAGATATGCGATCAATTCTGCGGGAGTAAAAATCAACTGGGACGTCGACGAATCCTGCAGCACTTCGCCATTGATAATCATTTGGATGCGCAAGTTGTTCGGGTCGGGGATATCCCCGCGCGGCACCAGATTCGGCCCCAGGGGCGCGAAATTAGGGAAGCTCTTGCCCAGCAGCCACTGCCCCCCGGGACGTCCCTTCTGCCAGTCGCGAGCCGAAACATCGTGACCGCAGGCGTAGCCGAAGATGTACGATTCCGCCTCCGAAACGGGAACCTGCCAGGCGCGACGGCCAATCACCACGACCAACTCCGCCTCGTAATCCACTTCCCGGCTGACGCGCGGCAGGGGGATCGGATCGAGGGGATTGCACAGCGTGCCGGCCAGCTTATTGAATACCACCGGCTCGGTCGGAATCTCGGCCCCAGTCTCCAGAGCGTGGTCGCGGTAGTTCAATCCGATGCAGATCAGCTTGCCGCCGGGGGGAACCGGAGTCAGGACGCGTGTGTCGGCCGCCAGGAGCGGCGCATCGGGGATCAACACTGGCAACTGGGGTTCCAAGTCCTCCCATTGGGTGATCGCTTCCAGCATCGTGCGACACGTCCCCAACAACGCACCGATATCTCGGATCCCCTTGTCGGTGCGCACCCCCCACGATTCCATGGCGGGCGAGTCGGATGGAATGCGAACCAGTTGCATGCGATGTCTCCTCTCTGACGTTGCTCTCTCAATGGTGTGCGTTCGGTAAGAATGTTGGCGGCGCCAATGCCCTCAAGCGTACCCAGCCGGCGCGGCGGATCGGCGACCGGCGGCGGATCGGCCCAGACCTCGATTATCCGCCTACCGGACTCGGCGGAAACCCGGGCAAGCGTGTAGAATGGGGGAATGAACGATTCCCGCCTGTTGCATCCCGCCTGGTGTTGGTCCCTCCCCCTGATCATGCTGGCCGCTCATTCGATCGGCGCGGTTGCCGGAGAGGGACCGGATTTCGCCCGCCAGGTACGTCCGGTATTGTCGGAATTCTGCTTCGAGTGCCATGGGCCGGACGCAGCCACGCGGGCAACCGACCTGCGATTGGATCTGGCCGCTTCGGCCAGGAAGGTGACCGAGCCCGACTCCGACGGTCGGGTGGCCCTACGGGAGCGCTTAACCACCGCTGATCCGGATCTACGGATGCCCCCCGCCGCGTCCCGTCGGCAACCGTCGCCCCAGCAGCGCGCGTTGCTGCTGGAGTGGCTCGAGCATGGAGCCGCGTACACGGGACACTGGGCTTTTCAACCGATTGCCCGACCGGCCGTACCGCCGACGGCGGCTGACCCCTGGTGCCAGAACCCTATCGATGCATTTGTGCTGGCCACCCTGCAGCGCGAGGGACTGCAACCCGAACCGCCCGCCCCGCCCACGGCCCTGCTGCGCCGCATGGCATTCGATTTGACGGGCCTGCCCCCGGATGAGCCAACCCGTCAGGCATTTCTTGCCCTGGCAAGCCGTCACGGCGTGGCGACTGCCAGCCAATGGTTGGTCGACCGGTTGATGGCGACTGCGGATTACGCCGAACACATGACTCTGCCCTGGTTGGAAGCCGCTCGGTATGCCGATACCGACGGGTATCAAAACGATCGCTACCGCTACCAACATGCCTGGCGCGACTGGGTGATCAAGGCGTACGCAGAGAAGATGCCCTACGATCAGTTCGTCATCGAGCAATTGGCTGGCGACCTGTTACCCGAGGCCACATTGTGGCAGCAAGTCGCCACCGGTTTTGGCCGCAACCACCGCATCAATTCCGAAGATGGGTCGATTCCCGAAGAATGGTTGGTGGAAAACGTGGCCGACCGCGTGGATACCTTCGGCACGGTGTTCCTCGGACTTACAATTGGTTGCGCTCGGTGCCACGACCACAAATACGACCCCATCTCCCAGCGCGAGTACTATCAACTGTTTGCCTTTTTCAACAACATTGCCGAGCACGGAGTCGGTCCCAACGATGGCAATAGTCCGCCGTTCGTCGAGCTGCCCGCATCGTGGCCTCTGCTGCGCCCGGAAGAGGACCGACGCATCATTCCGGAACCGGTTCAACTGAGGCGGGCCCGCGAGGCGGCGGGCAATGGGTTGATGCGGCCACAGGCCGGTTCGCCGCAAACCGTGATGGTGATGCACGAGCTGGACCAGCCCCGCGCGACCTACTTGCTGCGGCGCGGCCGGTACAACTTGCCGGACAAGTCCCAGCGATTATGGCCTCAAGTCCCGGCGGCCTTGAACTGGGAGGAAAGAGAATTCCATAA
>RFIQ01000065.1 GCA_003695565.1 Planctomycetota bacterium
GCCGAAGGTCGCATCGGCCGTGGCCGTGGCTCCTCCTCGATCGACTTGATGAATCGCCGCCGGGGCCAAAGGGGAATTGGCCTTGGGTTCGCCGCCGAGCCGACCGGCGCCAGGGTGGTTGCCGTTGGGACCGATTGGACCGGAACCCGCCATCAGGGACCCGGCTGACTCGGGGCCTGGAAACGGCTTCCCTTTCTCTGCCAGACCTTCACCGAGGACTCCGCCGTCGGCCGTCGGCCTACCGAATCCGGCCATCCCGCCCGGTCCGCCACCAGCCCCGCCAGCCGGGCCCGTCCCGCCGCCCGGGCCCATGGCGCCGATCGAATTTCCGCGACGGTACTTGCCGGGCATGGCCAGAACCAGCGCCATCTGCCTTTGCCGGGCAACTGCGATCGTCTGGACGAGTTTGTCGGCCAGCCCAGGTTTCGACGGGGGGAAGGCCAATTCCAGATCGGCGTCGACCAGTTCGTAACCGAATTGATCGTCCCAACCGCTCATTGCCGCCCGAGCCAGCGCGTAGGTCCGCACGCCGTCGGGCCGGACGATCAGGAGGGGATACGCCGTTTCGGTCAACGCTCCATTGGCGGGCCGGAACTCGGATCGGATCAATCGCAAAGCCGCATCCAACGGATTGCCTGGGCCATGGGGAGGTTGCAGATCCTCGATGGACAACCGAATCCCTTCCGGTTGGATGGTCAGGCCAGCTTCCGTACACTCCAGGTAAATCGGCCGTCGATGCGTTCCGTTGCGCCCCTGGTATGGAATGATGGCATAAATCGGTTTGTCGCCATCGGGATGGGGGACTTTGTTTTCCAGTTTCTCTTCGGCTTCAGCCAACTGGCGTTCCAGCTCCGATAGGACGTCCGCGTTGTCATCGGGTGTCTCCGGCGCGGGCTCGGTGGCAGAACGCAGTGCCAGTTCGATCCGCCGCAATTCGTCGCTCAGTTCACCGATGTGTTTCTCCAGGTGTTCCAAGGCTAGCCGCCGGCGTTCCAGGTCCAGTTGCCGCTCCTGGATTTGGCGGCGGTAGGAACGCGCGGCCAACTCCAGTTGGGCCAATTGCTCTTCGTGCTCCAAGCGGGCCTGTTCGATGGCCGTGGAGCTCGAATTCTGGGCGGCGGAAACGATCAACATCAGGATCAGGACAAGCGACCCCATGGTGCAGAGCAATACGGCCAGGAACGGGAACAGACTCGGAGCCGTGCTGTCGCTGATGCGCCGCCCACGCTTCATGCTGCTTTCCTCGAGGTCGGTGAAACGGCCGGTGCGTCCTTGTCGGCTGCCCCGCCATCGCCGGACGGTTCGCCATCAACGTCCTGCTCCCTCGGCCTCGCCGTTTCCGCTGCTGCAGCAGGCCGCGCGGCGCGGGGGCGGACCGGCCCGCCGCGTATGACTCCGGCGCGTTCCAGGCTGATGGCCAGCACGGAAACGGCTTCCACCATGCACGCGCTGGCTTCCTCGATCTGTTTCAAGTGCTCCAGTCGCAGGGTGCTCTCCAGGATCGCTTCCTCCATGCGCTGAAGGTCGACCGTTTGGGCACGCAATTGTTCCAGGGCGCGGGTATGCTCCAGCATCCCCTTTTGTTGCTCGTGCAACTGCCTCGCCACGCTGCTCAAGTTCGTATGCCACTGCTTCCATCGCGTATCGAAGTACTGGGCGTGATGGTCCTGGAGTTCACGCAACTGATTGACATGTGCGTCCAGCGCTTCGCGCAGGTGTTCGCTCATGCTGCGGCCGAACGTCTCGGCGATTTCTCCCGTCCAGGTCGTCCATGCCTGTTCTCGCCGGGCCAGAGTCTGGGAGAATATCGCAGCTTGTTCCTCGGCCATCCGGCGATTGGACTGGATCAGGGACTCGGTCATTTCGCGGATCGGTGCCAACAGTGCGTCGCGGCCATCGAGCGGATCTTCGCTGAGGAAGGCGGTTAATCCTTGTTGCATGTCTGTGTGCAATCGGCTCAGTAGTCGGAGTTCGACGCGATTGATCGCAAATTGGATGAACATCAGCGCTACCGTCAATACCAGCGCCGTGGCGGTCGTGTCGAAAGCCACGTACAGTCCGGCGGTCAACTGGTTCATGGCTTCCTGTTGTGCCGTGGCTAGCAGTTCTGTGTCCAGTTGACCAAGGGTGCGCGAGATTCCCAGTACCGTACCCAGGAACCCCAGCATGGGCATGGCCCAGTTGATGATCCGCACCAGGCTGTAGCTGTCATGCTGTCGGTCGGCATCCGCTTCGGCCAGTTTCTCCAGATCGGTTTCGATACCCAGCCGTCGACCGCGGCTGATCTGCATTTGCAGAATTTGTTCCACTCGCCGGCCGAACCAACAGTTGCGCAGACTTGCGTCGGCCGCTTGCCATCGCGCCAGCAGCCAAGCGGGGCGCTGGGCCGGCGTGACGTCGCCCCCTTCGCTGATCGTTCGCCGCAACGCGCTGGCCGCAGCCGCCGTCCATGCCGTTTGCCGTACCGCCGTCCACCATTTGAACATCAGCATGGTTAAACCGGTGAAAAACAAGCTCACCGAGGCGATGGCCACGGGGTGGTTGGTGCAGTATCGCCGCAGCACGGGCACGTCGAGCGGGCCCAGCAGGATCAATCCATAGAATGCCGCTGACAGGACTCCGCCGAGGATCAATACCGGTGGCAGCGCGACGGAAAAACTTTCCCGCGGAGTACGTTGTTGGCGGTTCACGATTGCTACATCCATGTTCGTAGGTATTTGGGGTAGGGCGCTGAGTCCTCATCGAGCTAACGCCCAGCGGCACGCGGCCCCAGCCGTCGGCCAGCGACCAGCCGAATGCTCCATCACCGGAGCGGTTCGAGCGGATCAGACTTGATTGCGACGGATTCGGTCAGTCCCACATTCCGCCGAACGCGCACCTGCCGCCCGAGAACACGCGGTGGGATTCTGAACAACTGGCCCGGTGCGCGTCCAGCCGGATTTTTTGGGCTGGATCGCCGAGAACCAAGGCGCGTATAAAGCATCTCAAAGCGCCCTTCTCGTTTGGCGTTAGGCCGCGTACAGGAGATCGTTCATGGCAAACACTGCGCGAACCAGCACCAGCGGTACTTGGCGGCACTGGGTATTGGGGGGAGTGCTGGTTGGAATCGCTGCCTGGGGTTGGGTTCCGGCACCGCGCACGGCTCAGAGCCAGGGTACGGTGCCGCAGGCGTCCGGAGAGAACCTGCAGGTCTTCAGCTCGACTTTGCCCAACGGTGGGCAACAGATCGTGGTGATCGAGCCCGTCACCCAAACCATGGCCGTCTACCACATCGCCGGAGCCGAGGGACGGATCCAGCTCAAGAGCGTCCGCCGCATCGCCTGGGACCTGAGGATGGAACAATTCAACGGCGAGCCGCCGAGCCCATCTGAGATCCGCGCGGTCCAGCCATAGGTGGCTCATCTATCGATCTGCGCTTTCCCCGCCCCTGTCCTTTCGTTCTCACCCATCCCCATTACGCCTCCAGCCCCAGCGTCGCCCGCCAGTCCCTGGCGGAGCATTAATTGCCCTCCACTCCCACAGTCGCCCGCCAGTCCCACAGTCGCCCGCCAGTCCCACAGTCGCCCGCCAGTCCCTGGCGGATAGTCAATTGTCCTCCAGCCCTAGAGTCGCCCCCCTAGTACCTAACGGCAACCCACCTCCTGATCCTCACAGACCCTCTACCGCAACTACCCTTGGGAGGGCCTGTCCCCAACGCTTGCCCCCTCTTATGGTGACTCCCTCCGTTTGTGTGTTTCGGTTCGGGTGATACCAGTTAAACCGGGAGGCGAGGGAGGGTGCGGAAAATAGGGTGGATGAGTTGCTTTGTTTTTCGGGGGGTTTTGGTTAGTATGAGAGGGCGACGGTCTCGCGGGCCTTGTTCTGACCTGCGCCAGGAGATCCTGAGGGATTGTCTCGCCGGGGCCGCGACGAGTTAGAATGTGGGTAGCGGAGGCTTCGCCCAGCTCGGCGCAAGCGGTACCGTCGCATCCCGTATTGCAGTTAGCTTTTCCCGCCGCACTTCGCCTTTTCATAGTCCGGCCACCAACGATCAGGAGACTTGACGCTCATGTCCAGTTTTATTCCGCTTGATGAAGCCGCAAAGCGACTTGGAGTCACCACGGATGAGTTGGTGGAGATGCGGTCGCGGGGTGAAATTTTCGGTTATCGCGACGGCGGGAGCTGGAAGTTCAAACCCGAGGAAATCGACCGTGTCTTGGCCGAGCGACAAGGCGATGCCCTGGACGAGGTGGCGTCCGGTTCCTCCCTGGGCCTGGGGCCGGACGAGGGTGGATCGGCGGCACAGAGCGACGTGGCCCTAGTTGCCGACGGGGGCGAGGGGAGCGATGTGCGACTGGTAGCCAGCGACGATGATGAGGAGGAACTGGCGCTGTCCGTCGATGATGGCGACGATTTGTTAGCCGCGGCCGGTAGTGATGCGAAATCGTCGCTGGGCAGTGATCTGGAACTGGCCAGCGGGTCGGGGGTCGGCAGCGACGTGCCGTTGAGCGGATCGGATGAGTTCGATTTGAAGCTGTCCGATGGTTCCAATATCCTCAGCGGCTCGGATATCAGTCTGGGGAGCGACGTTGGCCAGGGCAGCGATGCCGCCATGATCAAAGGCGACAGCGATCCTGTAGCGGGATCGGATCTGAACCTCGAAGGCAGCGATTTGCAATTGGATGACGATGATCTGAATCTGGCGGACGACAGCGATCTAGCGCTGGGGTCGGACAGCGGGATCAACTTGATGAGCCCCTCCGACAGCGGCATTTCGCTGGAAGATGAACCACTCGATCTGGCGGCCAGCGGCATCTCCGGCCTGGATCTGGCCGGCGAGGGGTCCGACGTCGCCGTTGAGGCTGGGGGGAGTGGCGTCGACTTTCAACAGGACGAAGAGTTTCAGTTGTCGCCGTCCGGTTCACTCGACGCCGACGATGACAGTGGATCGCAAGTCATCGAGCTGGAAGATTCCTCCGAGTTTGGCGACGAAGCTGTGGCGGTTAGCGACGCTGGTGGTCTGGAAGCGATCGAGGACCTGGAAGGAGGCGGAGGTCTGGACGCGGAGGACGAGTTGGCTGCCGCGCCGGCCGCCATCCCAGCTGCCCCCGGAGCGACCTACGGCCTGGTAGAAGTCCTCATGTTGCTCGGTATTCTGCTGATCATGTGCTTGAGCGGAATCCTGGTATCGGACATCGCCCGCAACATGTGGGCTTGGGCCGGCGGCGAAGACGCGTTGACCAGCGGCTTTGGTCAGATGGTCACCAGCATCATCAACAAATAGGCGGGGTACTCCTGCCTCCTTTGCTGTCCCGTGGGATAGGCATCTTGCCTGTCACGGTATTCCTATCGTAGTCCCTCGGTGCCGCTCCTTCTGCTAGTCATCCACAGCGGCCCGAATTGTCGTCGGGTGACTCCGATGGATGCGCCGGTAGATGCGGTGGTCTCTAACACCAGGGCCGACGCGCACTTTGGGTGGCATAGGGACTATCGCATGCCAGCATCTGAGAAGTTGGCATGCGACGGCAATGTGGCCTGGATTGAAGACGATTGGAGTGGCAATTCGCACGAGCGAATCTCGGGGTAAGAGCACCACTGCCGTCTATTGTGCAGTCACATTTCGCTCTCACACGAAGGCACGAAGACATCAAGACAGAATCGGGGCGCGAGCCGAGTGGGTCAGATGACGCAGCCCTCCATCCGAACCTCGCAGCCCCTCCTCGTCGCCTGACTCTCCGCATCGGGTCCGCCCCCGCGCCAGTTTCCCATCGCAGCGTTTCCAAGGACTCTCGTTCCCAGGCTCTGCCTGGGAACGCGCTGCATCAGAGGCTCTGCCTCGCGATGCGCAGGCGGAGCCTGTGCCGCATTAGGTTCCCAGGCAGAGCCTGGGA
>RFIQ01000066.1 GCA_003695565.1 Planctomycetota bacterium
CTCGAAATGCGGTGGCCAGCAACGAAGGCCCCCTCCCGCCCGCGGTTGAAGAGCAAATTGCATTTCGAAATATGGGAGACGATTGATGATCGATCGCGTGCGACCTCCCCCGCCGTGCAACGTATTTGCCAAGCAGTGTTTTGACAATTTGACGGGGGAGGTGGGAAGACGGCGCGGTGGCCAACTAGGAGCGTCAGGCTACGGTGGACGTGACCCGACTCGGAAAGTCAGGCTACGGGAACAGCCAAGCAATCGCATCAGCAAAATGTGCATTCAGCGGCTGCAAGCCACGTGGGTCCCGCTCGCTGGAACTAGTCTGCGCGTCCCTGCGGCTGGCGGTACACCGCTATCGGAGTTGGGGTGCTGGGGGGCCGACAAACCAGTTGGTCGGGGTTACCGACGCAGGCAAAACACTGCTTTCCAAGCGCTCGTGGCATGCGTTACGTGGCATTGAGAAGCCGGCAAGTGTTGGCTAAACAGCGTTGCAATCGGACCGCCGGACGCCTCCGGCTCTCAAGAAAGTCAGGAATTGGTTACCACCCTAATTGCCCGAGCCACAGTCCCATGTTGATCGATGGAAAACAGGCTCCAAAAGATCGGTGTCCAGAATTGGTTTCGGCAGCGAGCTAGATTCCTTATACTACGAGCGGTATGGGGCCTGGTGGGAATCGACAAAGGAACAGTGAAGTCTGCGTTTGGTCGGGACAGTTCAGCGGATCAGCACTGACGTCTAGCGAGGGTTGTCGCGGGTGGAACCCGGCTGTGTGCTTGGAACCTCGGTTGAGCGAAGGGAATTGGGAGGAACTGACGATGAGCGACAACAAACCAGAGGAACGCTCGCGCGAGAGCGAGACGCCGCCGGCAGTGTGCCCTGTATGTGGCGGCCCATTGGTCGAGATTCGCGCGAAGCTGCAGTGTGCGCGCTGCCATACGATCTGCGAGACCTGTTGTGAAGGCGGTCGGGGGTGATCGTTGGTACCGGGGCGGAGTGGAGTGCATGAGCGTTACACAGGAGCGACGGATTGAGCGCCGGGCCATCGCGCCAACCGCTGGCATTCGCCGGTGGAGCATGGCGGCTTGGTCTGTGTTCCTGCTCGTTGCCGGGTGCAGTTCGGCGATGGATCGGCCGGGCTCGGAGAGTGCGGCCAAATCTCAGCTCGATTTGTTGGAAGAGAGGAGTACGAACATGCAGCTAACCAGCACAGCATTTCAGGATGGGGAAACCATTCCGGTGGCGTACACAGGGGTTGGAGACGACCGCTCACCCCCCTTGGCCTGGTCCGGCGTTCCGGAGGGAACGAAATCGTTTGCATTGATTTGCGAGGATCCGGATGCCCCCAGCCGAGCACGACCGCGGCCGGAAGGGCCATGGGTGCACTGGGTTATCTATAACATTCCGCCGGAAGTGCAAGCGTTGCCCGAGGGATTGCCGCGCCTGCCTGAGTTGAAACAACCGGCAGGCGCGCGGCAGGGGAAGAACGATTTTCCCCGCGACAACATTGGCTACCGCGGCCCTTTGCCGCCCCCAGGCAGCGGCCCGCATCGCTACTTCTTCACTGTCTACGCGCTCGACACCCAGCTCGATTTGTTGCCGGCCCAGGCGACGAAAAAGTCGCTGCTGGCCGCTATGCAGGGCCATGTGATCGGCCATGGGCAGCTCGTTGGAATATTCGAGCGCCCGTAGCGCAACTCGGTCGGTTCGTCCACGCATGATCAGGAGCGTAGTAGGTAGCAGCAGCGGAAATCCCGGTGGCCGAATCGAGCCAGGCGTAACCATCCAGATAGTAATGGCACCGGTTTTGCGATTTGGCGGTCCCGCAGCTACGCGACTGTCGGCACGAGTTCTGCGTCATGAGCCAGCTTCAGCGTTTCTTCGGTATGACTTTTGCTGTACTGGTGCAGTCGTGCGGTAGTGCACGGTGGTTTTTATAGAGATGTTTGCACGGGGTGTATAGCGCGGGAGTGCGGGGACTTGTTCATCGCGGCTGGGGAGGAGTGAAGGGATGGCAAACCATGTGGGCCGCGTCGTACGGGTGCGAGGCAGCGTGATCGATGTGCACTTCCAAGAGGGGCTACCGTCCCTGCACAATGAGTTACGTTTGGGGGAGGCACAACAGGTCGTCGTCGAAGTCGTCAATCACCTCGATGCTCATACGATTCGAGGCATTGCGTTGACTCCGACCCAAGGTGTTGGCCGTGGCGATCCGGCAGTCGATTTGGGGCACCATTTAGAGGTCCCGATTGGCAGAGAGTTGCTGGGCCGGACGTTCAATGTTTTTGGCGAGGCGATCGACCATGGCCCTTCCTTGAACGATTTGCCGCGTCGATCGATCCATCAAATGCCCGTTCCGCTGGAACAGCAGGTGACGAAGATGGAGGTGTTTCGCACCGGCGTCAAGATCATCGATCTACTTGCGCCGCTGGAGCGCGGCGGTAAGACGGGTTTGTTTGGCGGAGCCGGAGTGGGCAAGACCGTTGTGATCATGGAGCTGATTCACAACACGGTGAGCAAGCATGAAGGGGTGAGTTTGTTTTGCGGGATCGGTGAACGTTGCCGGGAGGGGGAGGAGCTGCATCGCGAGTTGGCCGAGAGTGGTGAACTGCGAAACACAGTACTGGTGTTTGGACAGATGAACGATCCGCCCGGGGCCAGATTTCGCGTGGGGCACGCGGCATTGACGATGGCTGAGTATTTCCGAGACCAGCAGCGGCAAGACGTGCTGTTGCTGATCGACAACGTCTTTCGCTTCATCCAGGCCGGATCCGAAGTCTCGGGATTGATGGGGCAACTTCCCTCGCGGATGGGTTATCAGCCGACTCTGGGCACGGAGCTGGCCGAGTTGGAGGAAAGGATTTGCAGCACGAAATCGGGAGCGATTACATCTGTGCAGGCGGTGTACGTGCCCGCCGACGATTTTACGGATCCGGCGGCTGTGCATACTTTCGGGCACCTGTCGGCATCGATCGTCCTGTCGCGCAAACGGGCTGCCGAGGGACTGTACCCGGCCATCGATCCGCTGCAGTCGCGTTCGAAGTTGTTGGTGCCGCACGTGGTAGGTCAACAACACTACACCGTGGCGCAGGAGGTACGCAAGACGTTGGCTCAATACGAGGAATTGAAGGATATCATCGCCATGCTGGGGCTGGAGGAGCTGTCGCAAGAGGATCGCCGCATCGTGTACCGTGCGCGTCGCCTGGAAAAATTCCTGACCCAACCCTTCTTCGTGACTGAACACTTTACCGGTCGACCAGGGCAATTCGTAGAGCTGGAGGCAACCCTGGAGGGTTGCCAGAAGATTCTAAACGACGAATTGGCAGATGTGCCGGAACAGCAGTTGTACATGATCGGCGCGCTGCCCCAGCGATTTGCAGGAGAGGAAGTTTCCCATGCCTGATCCGATCCAAGGGGACGCGACGAACGGGGGGCACAGCGACAGTGCGGCGGGGGTAAGCGGTGGCCATTTTGAGCGAGAAGTGGACGGGCCAGAATCTCCTCCGAGGAATGCAGCGGACTCAGGTGCCGGGCAAGAGGTGATTCGTTTGCGGGTGATGATTCCCTCTCAGGTCCTGCTTGACCAGCCCGTGAGGAAAGTCGTTGCGGAGGCTCCCAACGGCCATTTCGGCTTGTTGCCCCGCCATATCGATTTTGTGACGGTATTGGTACCGGGTTTGCTGGCGTATTTCGACGATCGTGGCTGCGAGCATTTCATTGCCACCGATGAGGGCGTACTGGTGAAGTGCGGTCGAGAGGTCACGGTCGCGACGCGCAGCGCGGTGAAAGGGGGCGATTTGGGAGAGTTGCGGATGATCGTGGAACGTGAGTTTCGGACATTGGATGAGCAGGAAAGGGTGGCTCGTTCAGCCATGGCTCGGTTGGAAGCAGGTTTGGTGCGACGGTTTCTCGATTTCGATTCTCCCTAGCACGGGCACGCACAGGTGGGAACCATGGGAGAACGCCAGGACAGCGAGAGTCGTCCCCAGCCGCCGCCTGGCAGTTGGACCGCCCAGAGCATGCGGGGGATGGACGTGGAAACGATCGGCAAGAAGGAGGACCGCAAGATCCGGGCCCGACGCCAGCAGGGAAGGAGCATCTGGTACGGTCTGGGCATGTTCGGGATGGTTGGTTGGTCGGTTGCGCTGCCTACCGTATTGGGATCGATGTTGGGGTGGTGGATCGATCGCGAATGGGCCCCGCCGTTTTCGGCCACTTTGTCGGGGTTGTTTGGCGGATTACTGACGGGGTGTTGGATAGCTTGGTACTGGATACAACGCGAAAGCAACCATGAACGAAACGCATCATGAGCTGGGTTGGGTGCTGCTGCTGATCGGCGGCATGGTCGTTCTTTCCTTAGTGATCAAGGATTTGGCGAGCCGGTTGCGGATACCACCTCTGGTCGGCTTTATCGGTCTGGGGATGTTGGTTCGCGCAGTTGGCGATCAGGGTCACTTCCTCAGTGAACATGTCGCTTATTCCCTGCAAATCCTGGGCAATCTCGGGCTCATCGCATTGTTGTTTCGGGTGGGACTGGAGAGCGATTTACGGGGACTGCTGTCCCAGGCGGGCAACGCTGCACTGATCTGGGTCGGCGATGTTGGCTTCAGTGGCATGCTAGGATTTCTGGTGGCCAGGTATGTTGCGGGATTGGAATTGGCGCCCAGCGCCATCGTCGGAACCGCCCTTTCGGTGACCAGTGTCGGTGTCTCTGTCGGGATCTGGCATGCCGCAGGGTTGTTGCGTAGCAAACAGGGCGAGGTGCTGATCGATGTGGCAGAATTGGATGACATCACAGGCATCATTCTGATGGCCGGCTTGTTCGCGGTGCTGCCTGCCGTAGCCGCGGGCGACTCGGTGGACGTCGGCCGCGTGGCAGCCGTCACCTTGGCTTGGGTGTTGTTCAAGCTGTTTCTTTTGGTGGGTGTGTGCCTCGTCTTTTCCCTGTTTTTCGAGGAGCGGTTAACGCGCCTGGCGCAACATTTTGATGGACCGCATACTCCTACGCTGATGATGGTGGGGGTCGGGATTGTCGTGGCTTCCGGCGCCGAGTTGTTAGGTATCTCTGCCGCCATTGGGGCATTTCTGGCGGGGATCGCGTACAGCAGGGATCCACAGGCGGTAAGGCTGGAAACGGCCTATGGGGAGATTTACGAGCTGTTTGCTCCGTTTTTCTTTGTCAACGTGGGGTTAAACGTTTCCTTGCACCACGCCGGTACGGCAGCATGGTTGGGAGGCATTCTGCTGGTCGCCGCGGCAGCAGGAAAATTCTTCGGAGTGGCCATCCCTGCTTGGACCCGACTGGGGGCAGCCAGTGCCGTGCTGCTGGGGGTCAGCATGATACCTCGGGCCGAAATCGCCATGGTGATCATGCAGCGCGGGACGGAACTGGGCGAATGGGCCGTCCCTCCGGAAGTCTTTTCCGCGATGGTGATTGTTTCGGCTGGGACGTGCCTGGTGACACCGTTCGTGCTGTCGATGCTTTTTAAGAAACTGGACGCGCGCAGGCGATTGACCTTTCTTGAGGCGGAACCGCCCGCACAATAACAAATGCTGGTGAGTCGTAACGGCCCAAGTTCGCGGACCTCAACGCCGTACTGAAAACAAGACGAACGAATGAGAAAGGCGTGGAATGAATTCTGAAGCAATCATGGCCGGTGGGCTTGCTTTGCTGGGCGGCATGGGAATCGGCGGTCTGTACTTCGGCGGTTTGTGGTGGACCGTCCAGCGGATGATGAACAGCCCCCGCCCGATCCTTTGGATCAGCGGTAGTTTTGCGCTGCGCGCTGCGGCAGCCATGGCTGGGTTCTACTGGATATCAGGGCGCCAATGGCAACAGGTGTTTTTTTGCCTGGCCGGGTTCCTGGTGGTGCGATGGATTGTCTTGCGAGGCATGCGAGGAAGCATTGGAGGTGATATGCGGGCTCGTTCGTCCGCCGCATGAAGTGGGCTTCGACAAACACGGACTGTCCTTTGCGGAAAGCTTACATGATGGACATTCAAACGCTCAGTCCCGACGAAGTGGTCCTGTGGCAATGGGGCCCGATCAAGCTCAATTACACCATCGCCTACACCTGGTTGGTGATGGTGGGGTTGACGTTGTGGGCCTGGCTGGCGACGCGACGGCTGCGGGTCGAGCCGGAGATCTCTGGTTGGCAAAATCTCCTGGAGATCGTGGTAGGAACGATCGACCAACAGATTCGCGAGGTGGCTCACGGTGCTGCGGATCGCTTCCTGCCGTTGATCGGTACGCTGTTCTTGTTCATCGCTACTTCGAATTTGTTGGCTATCGTGCCGGGATTTCATCCGCCCACCGCGTCGCTCTCCACCACCACCGCGTTGGCATTGTGCGTGTTGGTGGCCGTTCCGGTGTATGGTATCGCCAGTCGCGGATTGCTGGGATACATGAAGCTGTACCTCGAACCGACTCCGTTGATGTTGCCGTTCAATGTGATTGGTGAGCTGTCGCGTACGCTGGCCCTAGCGGTGCGTCTGTTTGGGAACATGATGAGCGGGGCGAAAATTGCCGCCATCCTACTGGCCGTCATGCCCCTGTTCTTTCCGGTCCTGATGCATGTCATGGGGCTGTTGACTGGACTTATTCAGGCTTACATTTTTTCTATCCTGGCACTGGTTTATATCGCCTCTGCTACGCAGCGAAACGGCCAGGACAACGATTCAAGTCACCTACAACAAGAGGGGAGTTCGCATGGATAACGTGGGGCTGATTGGAATGGCGTCCATCATTACAGCGGGAATTACGATCGGTATCGGGGCCATTGGTCCCGCGCTGGGTGAAGGCCGGGCCCTGGCTCAGGCTCTGTCAGCCATCGCGCAGCAACCGGACGAAGCGAACCGCATCACTCGAACTTTGTTTGTCGGCCTGGCGATGGTCGAATCAACGGCTATCTACTGCTTTGTGGTGTCGATGATTCTGATCTTTGCCAATCCATTCTGGGAGTACGTGATCCAGCAGGCGGGAGGCGGAAATTGATTGACTGGTTTACAACGGTTGCCCAAGTTGTCAATTTCCTGATCTTGGTAGCCCTACTGCGTTACTTCTTGTATGGGCGAGTGATTTCGGTAATGCAACAGCGGGAGAAGCACATCGCGGAGCGCTGGGCGGAAGCCGAACGACAGCGCGAGGCGGCACAGCAGGAATTGGCCGCCGCCGAGAAGCAGCGTCGCCAGTTGGAAGAAAGACGCGCGGAATTGTTGGAAGCGATTCGGCGCGAGGTTGACGCATACCGTCAACAATTGATGGGCGATGTGCGTCGTCAGGTGGATCAGCAGCGCCAGCAGTGGCTGGAGGCCCTGGCCGCCGATCGCGATGCGTTGTTGCGTGGTTTCCAAAGGACGGTCATGGACCAGGTCAATACGATTGCGCGCCGCGCGTTGCAAAGCCTGGCCGATGTCGAACTCGAGCAGCAGATTGTCAGGTGTTTTTTCGCGCAACTGGATGCTCTTTCCGATGCCGAGCGAAAGGCCATCCGACAAATGATTCTCGAAGGAGATGGGGAATTGACGGTCGAAACCACATTCGAACTGAAGCCGGAAACGCGACGGGCCATCGAACAGAAGCTTGGCCACCTGATCGCGCAGCAAGTGGGAAAAGGTTCCGATGGGAAAAATTTGGCCGGTGGGCTGGAAGTGGATTTTACCCAGCGTCCGGATTTGATTTGCGGATTGGCCTTGCGGACGACCAGCTACCGAATCGGATGGTCGTTGGCCGACTACCTCGAAGACATTCAACGGGATTTGCAACGCGTATTGGATCAGGAGTTGCAAGCGTTGGGAGGGCAGAGGGAGCGGCCAGAAGTCGCGCTGGTCGGTGATGGGCGGACGTCCGGCGGGGAGCAAGGTTCGTGAACGATCCACAGGTCGAGATGGAACGATTGCAGCAGCAATTGCAGCAGGCGGTGGTGCGAGTCGCCGAGAGATATCGGCCAAAGATCACGCCGGAAGAGACCGGTCAGCTTATTTTCGTCGGTCGTGGCGTGGCTCGCGTTCGTGGGTTGCCTGGCGTCGCGGCGGAGGAACTGATCCAGTTCCCGGGTGGCGAGTTGGGAATGGCCTTCAATCTGGATCCCGATGAGGTAGGGGTGATTCTACTCGATCGGAGTGAATCGCTGCAGGCCGGTGATGAAGTGCGGAGAACCGGACGCGTATTGGACGTCCCGGTGGGCGAAGAACTGCTGGGCCGCGTGGTCGACGGCGTGGGGCGGCCAATCGACCAGCGCGGACCGATCCACGCGGCGAACCGATTGCCCGTCGAACGCCCAGCCCCGGCCATCATGGATCGTGCGCCCGTAACGGTGCCGTTGCAAACCGGCGTCAAGGTTGTCGATGCATTGATCCCAGTTGGTCGTGGGCAACGCGAACTGATTTTGGGAGACCGGCAGACCGGGAAGACGGGCATCGCCGTCGACACGATTCTCAACCAGCGGGGGACGGGCGTGTTGTGCATCTACTGCGCCATCGGCCAACGCAGCACTTCGGTAGCTCGCGTCGTGGAAGACTTGCAACAACGCGGGGCTTGGGATTACAGCCTGGTGGTTGCCACGACCGAAGATCATCCACCCGGCGAGCAATTCGTTGCGCCATATGCAGCCATGAGTATGGCGGAGTATTTCATGCAAAAGGGCAGGGACGTATTAGTGGTGTTGGACGACCTCACACGCCATGCCCGCGCCTACCGCGAACTGTCCCTTTTGCTGCGGCGACCGCCGGGGCGGGAAGCCTATCCCGGCGACATCTTCTACATCCACTCCCGTTTGCTCGAACGAAGCACGCACTTGAAAGAAGAATTGGGCGGAGGATCGATCACCGCTCTACCCATTGTCGAGACGGAAGCCCAAAACCTGTCCGCATACATCCCCACGAATCTAATTTCCATCACTGATGGGCAGATCTATCTATCGCCCGACTTGTTCGACAAAGGAATTTTGCCGGCCGTCGATGTGGGCAAGTCGGTTTCGCGGGTGGGAGGCAAGACGCAGCTTCCCGCCTTCCGTGCTGTGGCGGCCGATTTGCGGCTGTCGTATGCACAATTCGAGGAACTCGAGGCGTTTGCCCGCTTCGGCACGCGGCTCGACGCGGCAACGCGCCGGACGTTGGAGCGAGGACGTCGCGTGCGTGAGATTCTGAAGCAACCACAGTACGAGCCCCTGCCCGTGGCCGATCAGATCGCGGTACTGCTGGCTGTCACCCGCGGAGTACTGGATGACGTGGTGATCGACGAACTGCCACAGCGAGAGCAGCAACTGCGGCAACGGATGCGTCAGCGTCTACCCGAACTCTGCCGGCGGATCGAGTCTGGAGAAGAACTGCTAGAGGACGACCTGCAGAGGATGCAGCGGGTGTTGAGCGAGGAGGTGCATGGTTGATCGAGCGAGCGCCTCTCGAGACAGGCCCGACCAGGCCCAAGCGAGAAGTCCCGGTTGCCTCCGAGTCAGAACCAGGTAGATCTCGTGACAGAAAAACTTGCACCGCATCGCAGGCGTGCCAGCCGGTGCCCCGAAGCAGGGGCCGATGGGAGAGCCGGTAGCGTGGCGTCCGTCCTGGGGCGTGACAAGGGGACAGTTATGAAGCCAGGTCAAGAATATGGATACGACTGAAACACTGAAACGTCGGATTCATACCGCCGAAGAACTGTATTCGTTGGTGCGGACGATGAAGGCCCTAGCGGCGGTCAACATTCGGCAACTGGAGCGCGCCGTCGCATCGTTGGATGGTTTCCAACGAACGATCGAGCTCGGGTTGCGAGGCCTATTTCGACATTCTCAGGGGAGCGAATTGGCGGCCCGCCTGGCCCCGCGGCGCGCCCCTGCGGCGATCGTGTTGGGGTCCGACCAGGGAATGTGTGGGCAATTGAACGAGCAGGTTGCACAACTCGTCGCCCAGTCGCTACCGGGCCCTCAGGAAGCGGGATCGCTGATAGTGATAGGTCAGCGCGTAGCGGCCAGGCTGGAGGAAATGGGTTACCGGATCGACGTGCCGTTACCGGTGGCTGCTTCGATCGCTGGTATTGCGCCATTGGTCAGAGGGGTGCTCGTGCAACTGGATGCATGGCAGACGGCGTACGGGATCGATCGAGTCGAAATGTATTATGCGCAACACCTCTCGCGGGCCGCTTTTGAACCGCGACGCGTCGAGCTGTTGCCGCTTGACCGCCAGTGGCTCGACGCGCTGCAGCAGCAGGAATGGCCCACTCGAGCAATTCCCGCAGTGACCATGGACACGGGGACCCTTTTCTCTGCGCTGGTGCGACAGTACTTGTTTGTCAGCGTGTTCCGGGCCTGTGCCGAGACGATGGCCAGCGAAAACGCCAGTCGCCTGGCCGCCATGCGTGGTGCAGAACGCAATATCAGCGACCGGATCACCGAGCTGACCCAGGCGTTCCATCAGACGCGGCAGATGGCGATCACCGAAGAGTTGCTGGACATCGCTTCGGGATTTGAAGCTCTTCGCAAGCAACAGTAAGCTGCCGGACCGAGTCAATCGATCACCTGGTACGCTGGTCCGGTGCGAGATGGGAGGCATCGTTCAAAGTCGAGGCAATCCATTGGCTGCCCTGAAAACAGAGTCGGGAGATGCCGGCATTCCACAACGATCCGGCGAACAGTCCTTGCAGTTCAGCGGCATCCGCACCGAGCAATTCCTGTAGCAGCAAGAATTTGAAGTCGGCGTGGATGATCAATGCGTGGCGGCCTCCTTGCGATGCAACGTCCGTTTCCAACCATCGCCGGACCGAAGCGGCCCGGCGAATCGCTTGTTCCCGGCTTTCATACGGGCGGTTCCACCATCCAGCCGAGTCGATCCGCGAGTCGATCTCCCATCCCGGATACTCCTGTTGCAAATGGACGGCGCCCAACCCGGGTTCGCCGCGCCGCTGGCCCACCTGGTAACCGCTGTAACATCCACCCTGTTCGAAGATGTCCGCGCGAATGCTGGGCCGAATGCCCAACCGGTCGGCGATGGGGCGCGTCGTTTCCAAGGAGCGGCGAAAGGGGCTGCAATAGAGGCGGTCGATCGCCTGGTCCTGAAGGTGATCGGCCAGCGCGATTGCTTGTCGCCGTCCCACTTCCGTCAGGTTCGGGTCGCATACCCGCAAAGCCTCGTCCAAAGCGTTGTTGGCCGATTGACCGTGTCGAATCAGAAGGATCTCCGCCATGCTCTCTCTGGTTTCGGGGATGCTGGTCGCCTGTTCCTGGTTCGGTGCCGCTGTTTGATACTGGCGAAGTCCAGGGCTGTCAATCGCAAGCCTGCCGGATGCACCTGCCGCGATGCGATATACTTAGCTCGCGAACAGTCCGCCCATAGTCCGCACATCCATATCTTCCAACGTACGGTCGTCACGATGAGGCAACAATTTCGCGTCGCAGGCATCGCATTTGATCACATGCACATGGGGGATAATCTGCGGATGGCCCATGCACATCCCGATTGTACCGTGGTGGGCATTTGCGATATGGACCCGCGGCGCATGCGCGATGCGCAACGAGAACTGGGGCTGAGCGACGAACAGTTGTTCTCGGACTGGCAGCACTGTATCGAAGCATGTCAGCCCGATTTCCTGATCGTGTGTCCGACCACCGCGGAACATGCGCTGTGGGTCGAACGGCTGGCTCCCTTTGGTTTACCGCTGCTGGTGGAAAAACCGATGGCGGCTTCGCTGGCCGATGCGGATCGCATGATCGAGGTGTGCCAGCAACACGACGTCGTCTGGGCCATCAATTGGCCGTTGGTATGGGTCGCCAGCCACCGGACGACCAAGCGCTTGATCGATGAGGGACGCATCGGTGAGCCGATCGAGGTGCATTACTACGACGGCAACCGGGGCCCCTTATGGCACACGGCGGGCAAGCGCGAGATCGACGCTGACGAAGTTGCCCGACAGAAACCGACGAGCTGGTTCTACAAGCGGGAGGCGGGAGGGGGATCGTTGCTCGACTACCTCGGTTACGGGGCGACTTTGGGCACGTGGTTCATGCAGGGCGCTGTGCCGATCGAAGTGACGACCGCGGTGGATCAGCCGCCAGGGTTGGAGGTCGATGAGCATTCGATTACGGTTGCTCGGTACACCACCGGCTTGAGCAAATTCGAAACCCGATGGGGGACTTTCACCGACCCCTGGACGCACCAACCGCAACCGAAGTGCGGCTTCGTTGTTGTGGGAACGGAAGGGACGATCAGTTCGTACGACTACGAGCCGACGGTGCGCGTGCAGGACAAGGCGAACCCGGCAGGTGTTGACATTGCAGTAGATGAATTGGAACCTCCCTACCAGAATCCGATCCAATACCTGGTCCATTGTTTGCAAACGGCGTCACCGATCGAAGGTCCCCTGTCGCCCGCCATGAGCCGCATCGGGCAACAGATCGTCGATACGGCTGTCCAATCGGCGCAGCAAAAGCGAACCCTGCCGTTGGTACAATAGGGTTCCCGCACAAGTGAACTATCGCCTGGCCGTAGAAAGGTGTTTCGTGAATCGTATCGAGTTCGTTCGTCTGTTCTGGGGTGTGGTTGGCCTGTCCATGTTGATGTCCGCGCTGCATGGGCAGGACGAACCACCGGAGTTTCTGCACGGCGTGGTCGGTCATTACCAGTTTGCCGATACCGCATTCGAGAAAGTGGATGACGCGCCCTGGTTCAGTTCCAGGGCCGATGCCCGCGACCCGCGGTTGCAAGGTGCTGGGCCGGGACGCGTGCGATGGACCGGTCTTCTGCATGTCCGCGACAAGGGGCCGATCGTCTTGCACGTATGGGGAGCGGGTGAGTTTGCGGTTCGCGTAGATGGAAAAACGGTGGCCTCGGGAAGTTCCGAGGCACCGCAATGGCACGTCAGCGCTCCGCTTGAGCAGCGGTTCGGTCGCTTGCCACTGGAAATCGATTTCACGGTGGTGAACCCTGCGGGGAGCGTGTTTCGGTTGTTCTGGTCGGGCCCCGGGTTCGAGTTGGAGCCGATCGCGCCGCGGTATTTCTGGCACGAGTACGAGGAGACGGTCGTCGACGCGTACACGCAAGGCAGTCGCCTGGTGCGCGCATTGCGCTGCGCGGCCTGCCATCAGATCGGTCCCAGCACGCGACGCCCGCTGGCTGCACCCGCATTGACTCGGTTGCGAGGCAATATCCGCCCCGAGTGGATCGTGGAGGCTTTGATCGCAGCCGGGCCGCCGGGGGCGGGTGATGGTTCGGCGACGGGGGAAGCGGTCTCGGGGACTCGGCAGGCCGGGGCCGAGAACGACCAGTCGATGCAATCCGATCGGCGCATGCCCTTTTTCGGCTTGAGCCAAGCCGACGCGCGGGCGGTCGTTGCAGCGCTGCTGGCGGCTTCCGAAGACTCGGAAGAACCACCCAGCCCGATTCGCGAGATCGAGCGTATCAATGCCAGGAAGGGCCGCAAGGATCCAGCATTGCGGATGCGACCGGATGCTGACGCTGGACGGCGCATCTTCCATTCGATCGGTTGTGTCGCCTGCCACAATGCTCCTGCCCTGGGCGAGGGGAGCGATCTGCACTCTCGGTCCCCGTTTTCGGGCGGTACGTTGACGCAGGTCGCTGCCAAACGAACTTCTGCATTTTTCGACCGATGGTTGGTCGATCCGGCCAGCGTCAATCGAGACCATCGCATGACGGTGTTCGAGTTGACGGCGATGCAGCGGATGGATTTGGCGGCATATCTAACCACGCTGGGAACGCGAAATCCTGTCGACGATGTTTCGGTGGCGGAATCCCATTCCGCGGTCTCGCCGGCTTCGGCGGCGCAAATCGCGCGCGGTGAGATCTTGATCGGCCAGTTGCGCTGCGCCGCGTGTCATCATTTGCCCGAGAGGCTGAACGAACGGCCGCCGTCGCTACCGCTTCCCTCGATAGCCCAGCCCCGACGCACCGGGTGTTTGGAGGCTCCCTCGGCATCTCCCGCGGCACAGGTCCGCCACCCCTGGTACGCCCTGGAGCGGACGCAGATCGAATCGGTGGCGCACTTCATTGCACGCGCGGCCACCGGTGACTCGGCGCAGTGGCATCGATCGGGCGCGTCGTTGGTCGAGGAATTGAATTGTTTGGAATGCCATGATCGGAACCTGTCCGCCGGCATTTCCCGACACTTGCCGGAGATCGCCACCGTGCTGCCCGAATTGGCTGACCGTTTGCCGGCCATGTCGCCACCCCCGTTAACGGGAATCGGTGACAAGCTGACCAACGATGCACTTCGCACCGCCATTGCGCGGTCCGCCCCTGCAGTGCGGCCGTGGATGGACATTCAGATGCCCAAGTACCGCTGGGATGAGGCCACGTTGCAGCAATTGGTGAATTGGCTCGTCGATGAGGATCGGATTCCGCCGCGGGATACACCGGCGGTGGCACTCCCCGAGGGGCGGGCCGCGGAGCTGGCTGCAGCCCGCCTGGTTACTTCCGAAGGGTTTGGTTGTCAGAGCTGTCACCAAATCGGCGACATGGATCCGCCCCAAGTCGATTTGAAGGCGCGGGGTACCAACCTGTCGATGATCGGCCGCCGCGTACGGCCGAGTTGGTTCCAACGCTGGGTGCGCAATCCCGCTCGCATCGTGCCGCGGATGGAAATGCCGGCCATCCAACAACCGGTCCGAGGTGTGCTGGACGATGACCTTGATCTGCAACTCGCGGCATTGTGGAAGGTACTGAACGAACCCGGTTTCCAGCCTCCCAGGCCCAATCCGATCCGGGTGGTCCGGACGCATAATCTGCCCGACCTCCCGGAGGAGCCTCAGTTGGTCGCGTGCGTAATGGAAGCGGGACAGGAGAAGTACGTGTGGCCGTTGGCGATCGGCTTGCCCAACCGCAACAACATGCTGTTCGACCTGGAAACCGGTCAGCTCCAGTACTGGTGGATCGGCGATCTAGCGCGCCAGCATACGCGGGGCAAGAGCTGGTACTGGGAGCCCGGGAACTCGTTCTTGAACACCGACGCGCTGCAACGTTACAGCTTGGAAACTGCCGATGGCCGTGTTTGGACTCCCGCCCCCGATGGTCAGGTGGTCGTGCATTTGGATGCATTTGGACGGCGGGGGCAAGAGTTCTACTGGCAAGGACGGATCCATTTCCGCAGCGGCGACCAGCAGTTGACCGTGCCCATCGAGCAAACCTACGCGCCCTTGCCTCGAGGGGAAAATGGCGTTCGCGTCGAAACGTCGGTCGATGCTCCAGCCGGAATGCGCGTGCGGGTCGACGCAGGTGCGGTGCTGCAATCATTGGCCCGCGGTGTTGTCGTTGCCGTAGCGGATGATGCGGTGGGGACCTTGCAGGCCACGGAGGGAATCGCCGCCGAGGTCCAGCAGGGGTTGCTGCGGTTGGGGCCGGCGGGCGGCGGGCAACCCATCGGCTGGACAAGCATCTACACCAGTTCATTGCCGCCCGAGACGTTTCCATGGATCCAACCGCCTGAACAGGAGGTTGCACCGACGCTGTTGGATGTTGTGCCGGGATACCGGGCCGTGCAGTTGCCATTGCCGCGAACGGAGATGCCCATTTCCTTCGCCTGGAATCCGCGCGGTGAGATGTTCATGGGTTCGCTCAAGGGCCGTGTGTTCCGACTGCAGGACGAGGACGGGGACGGATTGTGGGACGGTTATCAACCGATCAGCGACAACATTCCGACGCCGTATGGATTGTGGGCGGACGAAAATGCGATCGACGTATTGGCCAAGTTTGCCCTGTTGCGGATGCGACCTGCACCGCCCGCTGAACTGTGGGATGCCAGGGTTGTCGCCGATGGATGGGGATACACGTCCGATTATCACGATTGGGCGGTAGGACTGGAACGCGATGCCGACGGCAATTACTACATCGCCTTACCCTGTCAACAAGATGACCGCAGGCCCGAACAGGCATATCTCCGAGGTCATGCCTTGAAACTGGTACCGCGTTTTGCATCGGCCGATGCACATCGTCTATACCGTATCGAATCGATTGCCGCCGGTTTGCGTTTTCCCATGGGTCTAGTGCTGACCCGCAGCGGCGATTTGTTCGCGACCGATAACCAGGGAAATTACAACCCGTTCAACGAGCTGAATCATCTACGGCCGGGGCTGCGTTACGGATTCATCAACAAGCTGGAGAACAAACCCGGGTTCGCGCCGCCGGAGGAACCGCCGGCCATCAACCTGCCGCATCCCTGGACGCGCAGTGTCAACGGGGTTTGCCAACTGGTCGATCCGCAGCATCCGGATGACCCTGCCGCCAGCCGATTCGGACCGTTCGAGGGGCATTTGATTGGATGCGAAATGAACGGCCGAGCGCTGATTCGCATGAGCCTGCAACGGGTCGGTGACACCTACCAAGGAGCGGCCTACCTGTTCAGCCGCCAACCGGATGGGGACGAACCGACGTTCGAGGGTCCCATCGTTTGCGAAGTGGCACCCGACGGCGACCTGTACGTGGGCAATCTGCACGACAGCGGCTGGGGCGGCGGAGCCAACACGGGGTCCATTGTGCGCCTGACCCCCGCCGGACCGCTGCCGGTCGGCATCGCTGAAGTCACGGCCACGCGGAACGGGTTTCAGATCCTCTTCACGCAGCCGCTCGATCGTGGGGCGGCCGCCCACTCGAGTGCGTACCAGATTCGTTCCTACCGCCGCATTTCCACACCAGCCTATGGTGGCGACGACCAGGATGAGCGAACAGAGATGGTCGACGGCGTAGAGGTCGCCGACGACGGCCGCCGCGTCCTGCTCCAGCTACCGGGCTGGCGTCCGGGCTTCGTTTACGAGATCAACATCGGACCCATCGGTAGCGGCGGGACGGAGTTGTTTCCATCCCAGGCACACTACACGTTGCGAACGGTGCCGGAGTAAGGATGGAGCCGCCGATTCGGCTGGTCCCGTGTCAATCCTCGTACCGACCTGCGCTCTCGGCCAACTTCTGGAGGTTGGGCAGCACCACGCGCTGGCGGCGGCCATCGACCAGCCCCTCCGATTTCATTTTCCCCAACAGGATCGTAACCGTTTCACGCGTCGTACCGATGATGTTGGCAATATCCTGATGGGAGAGCTTCAGGTTCAACCGAACGCCCTCATCGGTTGCGACACCAAAC
>RFIQ01000067.1 GCA_003695565.1 Planctomycetota bacterium
GCCCCGAGATGCCTGCCTTCGGCGAGAAGCTCTCTGGACGGCAGATCGAAGACCTGGTCGCCCTGGTCCGCTCCCTGGGGCAGCCGTAGCTGCTTTACCGCGGTACCGAAGACTCACGGCGATCGGAAGGGGGCAGGCGGGCCAAGTCGTTATCCCAGGCGGCAGTGCTGCAAAATAGTATCCCAGTCGGCACGGTATCCGGTGTAGAACGATCCGAATTCGCCGTACTTGGCACTCGCTTCATCGAACCGCATGCGGTAGACGATGTCCTTGAGGTAATCGGGGCGCCGTGCCCACAGGGTCACGCCCCATTCCCAGTCGTCCAGACCGACAGAAACGGTCACGATTTGCGTAACCCGGCCGGCGAACAACATGCCGCTCTGTGCGTGTTCGGCCATCATTTCGTTGCGGCGTGAGAATGGAGTTGTAAACCAATTGGCTCCAACCACGCGGCTCTTGTTCATCGGGTAGAAACACAGCGCAGGCCATTGCGGCAATTCCGGCGTCAACCGCTGGGCATTCATCATCGGCAATCGTTTCTCGTATGCCGCTACCTTGGCAGCGAATGCTGGCGATGCTGGATCTTCACCTCCGCGTTGCAAACGGTCGGCGTATTGCTCCGGGGAAGGGACGTATTCGGAGATCTCGGTCAGCGAAATGAAGGAATAGGTCGGCTCGATCGCGCCGCCGATGGGGCTGGAGAGAATCCTCTGGTGGATCCCATCAAGTTTGAGTGGGTTCGGATCGAACATGACCAGCCCGAAATCTGCTTTGTGTCCAGCCACGATGAACGACTGCAAACGCACTGGTGCATCCGCCGCCGCCGGATCGACGATGGCCCGCAGACGGTCCAGGCCCGCCCGGCGGACATCCTCATCCAACTGCGCCAGCGCCAGTCGGTCGAAACGGTAGAACACGTGCATGCAGTGCCAACCCTGAGTCGGCTCCACCGAGGGTTCTGGGAGATCGGAGGGGGCGACGGGTCTCGACATGGGGAATACCTCGATTGAAAAAATGGACGGATCTGGTCTGGGAAAGGCTCCGGGCCGGGATCGGGCGTTGCCGTAGCGAACTGGAGACGGCCGTGCAGAGCCACGAATAGCGGGATCCGTGAACTCGAACGCCAATGATTGGACCTGAGACCTGCTCGGCGGTCCGTTTGTTTCCCAACGGTGCTGCTTTGGCTGTGGCAACAGGCGCGACACTTCTCTGGCACGATTTTCGCCACGTTGCCGATTGATGCAATGGGCAGGTGCCCTCCGCCGGCATCCACGCGCCGGCACCGGCCCTCTAAGTCGCCCGCCAGTCCCTGGCGGAACTTCACTGCCCTTGAGTGGCCCGCCAGTCCCTGGCGGAACCTGTCGCCCATGAGTCGCCCGCCAGTCCCTGGCGAAACCGCCTGCCCTTAGTAATCGCCCCCCAGTCCCCAGCGAAACTTCACTGCCAAGCCATTCGGGACGACCGAAGCCCCGCCACCGATCAGGGACTGACGGGCTACTTTGTCATTCCGCCCACCGCGGCCACCTCGAAGGATACGTCTGCTGGGGATACAATGATTGGCTTACCATTCCCAGCAGGCACAGCGGACAAACACTGCCCGCTGCGGGGGATCGCGCAGCGACCTATTTCCATACGAGAAAAAGCACAACCATCACCGATGACGGAACCACACGAAGCCCGGCTGATTAAGCTGAAGAAAATCCAGGAAATGGGGATCGACCCCTGGGGCCACCGGTTTCCCGAACGGCAGTATGTCTCCGAGGTGCGTCAGCGGGCCGGGGAGGTGAAATACCAGCTCGAATCGGGCGAGCAAATCGATTTGCCCGACCTCGATGCGGCCCGTGCCGCGGGCCAACCCATCGACTATCGGGCTTGGAAAGCCGAACAACCTCCGGGGGAAGAGGTGGGCCCCCAAGTCCGCGTGGCTGGTCGCATCGTTCTGCAGCGCGGCCAGGGCAAGATCAAGTTCATTACGCTGCGTGATTGGACCGGCGATATCCAGATCATGATCGGCAAGGCTCAGGTGGGCGACCGAGACTTCGAGCTGTCCAAGCTGTTCGATCTTGGGGACTGGATCGGTGTCGAGGGGAGGCTGGGGAGAACCAATACCGGCGAGCTGACCGTGTTTGCCGAGCGTCTCCATTTCTTGGGGAAGACCTTGGAGCCCCCGCCAGAAAAGCACGCCGGCTTGCAAGACCCCGAATTGCGCCAGCGACAACGGTACCTTGACCTGACTTACAACCGCGGCGTGATGGACGTTTTTCGAGCGAGGACCAAGATCGTCCAATCGATCCGCGATACACTGAACCGCCGCGGCTACTGCGAAGTCGAGGGGCCCACACTGCACACAGTCGCTGGCGGTGCTGCCGCACGACCATTCAAGACCTACCACAATGCACTTGATATGCCGCTGGTGTTGCGCATCGCGTTGGAGCTGCATCTGAAGCGATTGCTGGTAGGCGGTATGGAACGGGTGTACGAGCTGGGGCGGGTCTATCGCAACGAGGGAATCAGTCCTCGCCACAACCCCGAGTTCACAATGCTGGAAGCCTACGAGGCGTTCGGCGATTACAAAGTGATGATGGAATTGACCGAGCAGATCATCGTCGATGCATTGGAGACGCTCGGCCGAGGGTACCAGGTCGTCTGGAATGACCAAACCATCGACTTTACGCCGCCGTTTCAGCGGCGAACGTACGACGAGTTGTTCGCTGAAGCAACAGGCTTGGCGCCGGATGATGTGCAGGGGATTGCAGAGTATGCCCGCCAAATCGGATTGGAACCGCAGGGCAAGCATCCCGATGTCGTCAAGAGCGAGGTGTTCGAAGCGAAGGTTGAAGACTCTTTGCAAGGCCCGATCTTCGTTATTGACTACCCGGCCAGCATTTGTCCCCTGACCAAACGCAAGCCGGATAACCCGGCCGTGGCGGAACGGTTCGAGCTGTTCGTCCAGGGGATGGAAATCGCCAACGCTTATACCGAACTCAACGATCCAATCCTGCAAGAAGAACTGTTTCGCACGCAGCTTGAAGGGCAGGCTGAGGAAGATTCGATGGCCAAAATGGATCACGACTTCATTTTGGCGCTCAGGAATGGCATGCCTCCGGCCGGTGGTCTGGGAATCGGTATCGATCGACTGGTCATGCTGCTTACCGGTTCACGAAATATCCGCGATGTGATCCTGTTTCCGTTGTTGCGGCCGCCGCAATCGGCCCAAGAACAAACCGAAGCTGCCTCCGTCGAACCGCAGGAATCAACGCCGGCCAAAGCGACGTAGGCGGGAAACGACACTCGATTTCGCTGCGTGAAGAAAGGTCCACTGATTTTTCTTGCCGGAAAAACCGGTAGGCGTGTGGGACGCCCGAGGTCGTTTTCAGTTGTCCCCCACGAACGGTGCGTAGGTTCCCGAAACACTTGCCTTCCCTCAACGAAGCTCTGCGATATGAACCAGCAATCGACTCAGCCCCTGGTGGGGGTCATCATGGGTAGCCGCTCCGATTGGGAAACGATGCGCGAAGCAACGCAGATGTTGGAACACTTCCGCGTGCCGTTCGAAGCCCAGGTGGTATCGGCGCACCGGACTCCGGAGTGGATGTTCGAGTACGCGCGGACGGCCGAATCGCGCGGGCTGCGGGTGATTATCGCTGGAGCAGGCGGAGCGGCGCATTTGCCTGGTATGGTGGCCAGTGCTACCATCCTGCCCGTGTTGGGCGTTCCAGTGCAAAGCCGCGCCTTGCAGGGCCTCGACTCGCTCCTGTCGATCGTGCAAATGCCAGGCGGCGTTCCCGTCGCCACTCTGGCCATCGGTACTGCCGGTGCCAAGAACGCTGCCTTGCTCGCGGTGCGAATCCTGGCGCTGGCCGATTCCGCACTGCGCGACCGCCTGCGGGAGTGGTGCGATGCGCAAACGCAGAATGTGATGAACGATCGTGTCCTGACGTAACAGTCTTCCTCTTCAACCCTCCGATTGGTTCATGGCTAGTACACAACAGATTCAACCCGGCGCCTGGATCGGCGTGCTGGGAGGCGGGCAACTTGGGCGTATGTTCACCCATGCGGCGCAGCGTCTCGGCTACCATGTA
>RFIQ01000068.1 GCA_003695565.1 Planctomycetota bacterium
ATTCTTATGAGCCCCTCCCGGCTGCGGGGCGAAGTAGGCGCGAAGGGAAGCCAGCGATGGCACAGGCGATCTCCCGCACCGACCTCCCCCGTGAAGAGGATTGCAATCGCTGGAGCGTCATCGTGTGGAGCTCACGGGGGAGGTTTGATGCGGTGGCTCGCGGGGGAAGTGAGGTAAGGGCATACGCGGCTTGGTTGTATCCGCGACGCGCTTCTTCGAGTGTAGTGGTCTTTCCTTCAAATTCTGACGATGTTGACGACGACAGGTTGCAAGCCCACCCCGCGGGTTGCACTCGCCTTCACCATCGAGTGTATGGTTGCGCAACTTGTTGTACCTGAGAAAAGGGAATCCAAATTCTCTGAAACAGAAACTCCCCGGAATACGACTGGAGCGGCGTCAGCGGTCTGCCGCTCGAGTCTGACGATCCAGCAGGGCCGCTCCGATTCCCTCCGGTTTGGCTCGCTCGACCACGATCCAGGCGGCTCCATCGCGGTCGGCCAACCGCAAAAACTCATAGAAGTCACGGGCGTATTCTTCAAGGCTGGTGAAAGTGCGCGCCACGGAGACCCGCGATGCAGCCGCACGGGACAAACCTTGCAGACCACAATAGGCGATTCTGCCGGGCAGACTTCGGAGCTCATCGGCCGATGGCGGGCTGTCGACCAGCCGGACCCGTGCAGTCGGCTGGTAGTGGGGGTGGCGCACCCCGGGCGAATTGACCATCGCTCCGTCACCCTGCAGATTACCAGGACTGGATACCTGCCCCACCACCGCTGCGATCTGTGCTTCCGTCACCGCTCCCCGACGCAAAACGACCGGTGGGTTCTGGCAACAATCGACCACCGTCGACTCGACGCCGATTTCCGACGGATTGTCGCACACCACGGCGTCGATACGACCATCGAGATCCTCCAATACGGATTGCCAAGTCGTGGCCGACGGTCTTCCCGAGCGATTTGCGCTGGGAGCAGCGATGGGGCGACCGACCAGCCGCACCAACTCTCGGGCAACGGGATTGGACGGAACGCGCACCGCCACGGTCGGGAGTCCGGCGGTCACCGCCGGTGCGATGCACTCCTGTTTGGGGACCACGACCGTCAGCGGCCCCGGGGCGAAAGCGGAAAGCAATTGCCGCGCGGTGGTGGGCAGACTCGATACCGCCAGCGGCCAGTCGTCGGGTTCGGCGAGATGGACGATCAACGGGTTGTCTGCCGGCCGTCCCTTAGCCTGAAAAAGTCGCTGGACGGCGGACGGATTGGTCGCGTCCGCCCCCAACCCAAAAACGGTCTCCGTGGGGAAAGCGACGATCCCGCCGCGGCGCAGAATCTCCGCAGCCTGCCGCAGTTGACGCTCCTCTTTTTCCAATCGAATTGTTTCCATCCGGAGTCCTTGGCCAACAGGCCCCCTAGTGGGGACCAATTATCGACAACTCGTACTAGACACGCTTTATTTTATGGTACAATGGAGTCTCGATCGTACCAGCCGCCGCGAGGGGAAGCCGGTGCTGGATGGCCTCCCCGCAGGAACCAATCGAAACCAAACATGGCTAAGAAGAAACGCACCGTCCCAGTGATTGGCTTGGCGGGCGGCATTGCCGCTGGCAAATCCTATGTTGCGAGGTTGCTCGCCGAGCGGGGAGCGACGGTGATTGATGCGGACGCTATCGGGCATGAATTAGTCACTCGACCGCTCGTCATCCGCAGCATCGCCAACGCCTTTGGTCCTGGGGTGCTGGATCCGGCGGGGAGGATCGACCGGAGCAGGTTGGCCGGATTGGTGTTCGGTACCGATGAACTCTCCACGCTTCGGCGCAAACTGCTGGAATCGATCGTCCATCCGGCCATTCATGCGGACGTGGTTCGCATGCTGCGGCGTGCCAAGGATTCCAAGGATCCACCTCCGATGGTCGTGATCGATGCTCCTTTGCTATTGGAATCAGGATGGAACAAGATGTGCGACCTCGTTCTGTTCGTGGACGCACCGCGCGAATTGCGGCTGCGGCGCGCCCACCGACGTGGATGGTCCGATCTGGAATTCGCCAATCGCGAAGCCGCGCAGCGCGACGTCGATTGGAAGCGATCGTTGGCGGATGTGGTGATTCAATCCGTAGAGGACCCGCAGGAGATGGCCCGGCAAATCGACGAACTGGTCCAACAGGTCACGGAATCTTAAGCTGGTGAGAATCGGGGAATCTGTGGCGGGATGGTTGGCTACCGCCGCCGGTCAAGATTATCATAGTGTAGATCACCGATCCTTTCTCTCTTTCCTAATCGGCATAATCTTCACGTTCGGGAGAAACGAACCTGGGCGTGGTGCTCGGAGTCCCGGAATGTCCAGGGCGGCGTTTGCTCCGCGGGGCGAGCGAGCTAGACATGCTTGCAGGACCGCGCATTGGCTAGGGTGCGGAACAGTCCTGGGAGACGACGACATACAGGGTTGGTGCAGGCAGACCATCGATTTCCGTCAACAATCACTGCTTTTCCAAAATATTAGAAGGTGAGATTCGCATGTTGAGCAGACTGCAGGATTGGCTCGTTTGGGGAGTATGCTTGGGGATTTGGATGCCAGCCGGTATTGCGCAGGCGG
The DNA here is from genome assembly GCA_003695565.1 of Planctomycetota bacterium. Lineage (GTDB taxonomy): Bacteria > Planctomycetota > Planctomycetia > Pirellulales > Pirellulaceae > Aureliella. The sequence continues at coordinate 2,587 of RFIQ01000068.1, forward strand.
CCGACTTCCCTCCTTTCGACAAAGTCATCGAAGGCTACACCAAGGTTGAGCCGCCCTCGGATTCACCCCAATCGATGTACACGGTGTATGTCAAAGAAAAAGAGGGGCAGTTGCTGTTTGAGCTGCCCAAGAACTTCGCATCCAAGAAGTACTTCATCGGATTGACCGTTGCCAGCGGGCAGGTATTCGCAGGGTTGCAGGCGGGAGACTTCTACGTTCAGTGGCGGCAGTACAATCAACGTCTGGCATTGATCGCGCCGAATCTGGACATTCGCTCAGGGGGCGATACCGAGTCGAAGGATTCCGTCAATCGCTTGTTCACGGGGCGGGTGCTATTGGACCTCCCCATCCTGACGACGTCGCCTCGCGGTGGACCGGTTATCGACGGCGACGCCATGTTGGTGCAGAACGCCTCGGTTTTCTTCGGCTCGACCGGCCGCAGTCGCAATGCGGCATTGGCCAAGATCGTCAAGAACAAGGTTTTCCCTCAGAACATCGAACTGGCATTCGAGCTGCCCAATGCTTCGGGCAACCTGCAGACCTTGTACTATTCGATCAGTGAGATCCCATCCAATACCGGCTACACGCCTCGTGAAGCAGACCAACGGGTCGGGTTCTTCACCACTTCGTACTCCGACTACGGAAAGTACAAGGAAGACGAAGTCGACGTGCACTATATCAACCGGTGGCATTTGCAAAAACGCGACCCATCCCTGAAGATCTCACCTCCCGTCCAACCCATCACGTTCTATCTGGAGCACACCACTCCGGTCCGTTACCGCCGTTGGGTGAAGCAAGGCGTTGAGTACTGGAACCAAGCCTTTGAACGCGTCGGTATCTCGGATGCGATTGTCGTGCACTACCAAGACAAGTCGACCGGCGCGCACATGGACAAAGACCCGGAAGACGTTCGTTACAACTTCATTCGCTGGTTGAATAACAACGTCAGTACGGCGATTGGCCCCAGTCGCGTGCATCCCGAGACCGGCCAGATTCTGGATGCAGATATTGTTCTCACAGACGGTTGGATTCGATATTTCAACGAGAATTTCGCCGACTACATGCCGTTGCTGGCCATGGAAGGTATGAGCCCGGAGACGATCTCCTGGCTGAACCAGCATCCCAACTGGGACCCCCGCGTTCGGTTTGCCGACCCCACGCGGCGGGCACAAATCATCGCTCAATTGCAGGCCCAACTCACGCGCCCCGCAGCCATGACGGGCATGGCGCCGCAGACGCCATTGCTGGGCGATGACCCGCTGGATGGGCTGGTAGGTCGTACCAGCCAGGTAAATGGCATGTGTCTGGCGGCAGCCGGTCGCCAGATCGACACGGCGGTCATGCGCATGGTGATGGAGATGGGCCCGGAAGCTCTTTTCTCCCTGTTGGACGAGCGGGCTCAACCAACCGACGAGGACAAGGACAGCGACCAGAAGGATCAGAATCAGAAAGACGAAAACAAGGACGAAGACGAACCCAAGGAACAGCCTCAGGAGAAGGAGCCCCTCATCGACGGAATGCCCGAGTCCTTCATCGGACCGCTGTTGGCAGACCTGGTAGCCCATGAGGTCGGTCACACGCTGGGCCTGCGTCACAACTTCAAGGCCAGTAGCGTATACACGCTGGCCGAGATCAACAGCCCCAAAATCAAGGGGAAAAAGCCGCTCGCCGGATCTGTCATGGACTACTTGCCGATCAATTTGCGCGTCAGCGAAGGCGAAATTCAAGGCGACTACACGATGATTGGGGTTGGTCCCTATGACATGTGGGCTATCGAATTCGGTTACTCCTTTGACAAGGACTACAAGAAGATCCTGTCGCGTGTCACCGAGCCGGAATTGCAATTCGCGACGGACGAAGACACATCCGGTCCAGACCCGCTAGCACGTCGCTATGACTTTTCCAAGTTCCCACTGGAATATGCCCGCGAACAGGCTCGGTTAATCGAGCGTTTCCGCAAGCGGCTGATGGAAGATTACGTCAAGGACGGCGAGAGCTGGTCCAAGGCTCGCAAAGGTTACGAGCTGACACTGAGCCTGCAAATGCGGAACATCAGCATGATGTCCAACTGGGTGGGCGGAGCGTTCGTGCACCGGGACAAGAAAGGGGATCCCAATGCCCGCTTGCCCCTGGACGTCGTCCCGGCCAAGATGCAACGCGACGCGCTGAACTTCGTGCTGGAAACAACATTCCGCGACGATGCCTATGCCCTTTCCCCGGAATTGCTGGCGAGATTGACCAAGGATTTCTTCGAGGGCTTCTCCGGCAGCGATCCGGCCTGGCCGGTCCACGATCGAATCCTCTCGATGCAGGCGTCGGCCCTGACCCAACTGATGAATGCCACGACCTTGCGACGCGTGTACGACAACGAATTCCGAGTCCCTGCCGAGCAGGATGCGCTGACCTTGCCGGAGCTCCTGACCGCGATCTCGGATGAGATTTGGCGCGAGTTGGACAATGCGGCTGACAAGGAGTACTCGGCTCGGTCCCCCATGATCTCTTCGCTGCGTCGGAATCTACAGCGCGAGCATCTTGAGCGGTTGGTGGATCTGACCATGCCCGGTAATGGCAGCTCCGCGGCCTACAAGGCCATTTCGAATCTCTGCGTCCTGGAGCTCAAAGACCTGAAGGAGAAGATGGACAATCTGTTGGAATCCCGCGGCGACAAACTCGATCCATACACCCGGGCCCACTTGTACGAAGCCAGCCACCGGATCGAAAAAGCCTTGGACGCTGAGTTCGTCTACAATCAAGCGCCGCCGATGGGAGCGAACCTGCCATTCATCATCCTGGGAGAATCCCAAGGCGAACAAGAGGGGCATTAGGCCGCGGGCATACGATGCAGTTGCGAGGTCGGCTCAGAGTTCGGCCTGGCATTGAGTGGCAACGGGCGCGCCGCCAGCGTCCGTTGCACTGCATGCCTTGCCCCTCCGACGCGCGCCGCCCAGCTCGTTGTCGGCAGGGACCAATCACTTTGGGCACACCCCCGCCGTCAGGGCCCTTGGCCAGCAGCCATCCGCCGCGGCCCGAGTCGCTTCAGGCGTCCCTCACCCCCCCTGTAGAACCACATAAGCACCACCCTTCAGGCTATAAACGAATTGGCGTCGGAAATCGCGATGAATGCTAGCGATTCAAGCAATTGTTACGCCAATTTTTTTCCTGATTTTACGCAAACCCATACACTTCAGGAACTTGCGACCGCACTACGATACCGCGCGGCTCAATTGCCAATTGACGCTGGCGGCGCAATGGATATCCTAAGGATGTCCTCCGATGGTACTTCATCGACGGTAGACCACCGAATCACCTACGTGGGATGAAACCCTGCTTCAGCTTGCGGCCACGGGCTGAAGAGCCACATGCAGGGCTGCTTGTCAGCCCTGCGGGTTTCATCCCTCTTTTTTTGCGCTCATCGGTTATGCGTGAAGAACCGCTTTCGATCCACGTACCCGTTCTAGCGGACGAGATCGTGCAGTTGGCCGAGCTTCAGCCCGGTCAAACGTGGGTCGATGGTACGGCCGGAGGCGGAGGTCATACGCAGTTATTCGCAGGTGCCGTCGGACCGCACGGTCGCGTACTGGCCATCGATCGTGATCCAACCGCGATCGAACGATTGGATCGTCGTGCGATGCAAAATGTCTATGCGAGGTGCGCGAGCTACGTTGATTTACCGGGTTTATGTCAGGAGCTCGGATGGGAAATGGTCGACGGAATTCTGCTCGACCTGGGCCTAAGCAGTGATCAATTGGCGGATCGACAGCGGGGCTTCAGTTTTCAGCACGATGGGCCCCTGGATATGCGGTTCGATCCGACGCTGGGCGAGCCGGCTTGGCAGTGGTTGCAGCGCGTCGACGAGCGGACTTTGGCCGACACCATCTTTCAGTATGGAGAAGAACGGCATAGCCGCCGCATTGCGCGGAACATCGTTCAGCAGCGACGCAGGAACCCTATTCGTACGGTCGCCGAGCTAAGGCAAATCATCTACGCGTCGGTTCCGGCAGGGCGGCGCAGCGGTTCAGGTGGGCGGCGTCACGGCCGCGTGGATCCTGCCACGCGGACCTTTCAGGCGCTGCGAATCGCGGTCAACGACGAGCTGGGCGAGGTCCAGCGGGCCATGCAGGTCTTACCATCCTGCTTGGGGCCCGCCGGTAAACTCCTGGTTATCAGTTTTCATTCGCTGGAAGATCGGATCGTCAAACATGCGTTTCGCAACGATCCTCGGCTGCAAGTCATCACCAAGAAACCGGTGCGACCGAGCGACGCCGAGATCGCGCGGAATCCGCGGTCGCGCAGCGCCAAACTAAGAGTCGCCACGCGCGTGGACGGCCCCGCGCCCACTGGTGCCCCTGGTCAGTCGGCACCGACGGGAATTCAATCTGCAAACCCATCGAGGATTTCCTGGTAGCGTTGCCTGGCCCGGTCATAGGCCCGCTTGGCCGCATCCATCTCCTCTGGTCGAATCCTCTTGCGTTTTTGCCCCCAGCAGACGTTCACCGCATCGCGGCACCACTCAGCACTTGCTCGATTTGCCCGGATGGGTTGATCGGCCACCCGCACGAAAATCGGGTTGGAATGCATCGATGGCAGAATGCGAATTGCGACCCAAGAAGACTGCTCCACCGGCAGTTCAAAGCTCAAGGGCTGCGGCGTCCCGTCGGCCACGATTTCGCGCCGCGCCACCGCTTCCCCGTTTACAATCAATTCCACCGGCACTTTGCGAGTGGTGCCAATGCGCGCCCGTTCCAAGTGCCAGTAGGGTTTCTCGTCCAGCCGCGAATTAGCAATCCGCCGGCCCGATTCATCTTGCTCGAGCGGTAACAGAGCGGCCACGGTGCAGCGTACGGGCAAGGTTGCGGCAGCGGGAATGTCGAGCTGGCTGGCCACCCCCTGCTGGCCCTTCACCCCCAGCGACTGTCCTCCGACCGAGAAATCGATCAGGTGGCTCATGCCGTCGGTAACATAACTGCGTCCATCCTTGATGCCTGCGATCCAGTCGTCGTACTGCAGCTCCTCTTTGCGGATCCCTGGTATGTGCACGTAACTGCGACCGAGTCCCACGCGTTCACCATAGATGCACGGAAAATCGGTTTCCCCGCTGATACGCGTGGTGACGCCACAGTTGAGCGTGTGGTACCAGATATTCAGTTCCCAGATCGCTGGAGTATCCACGGCACTGATGAAATCGCACGCGCCGAGTATCCCCGTTACGATGTACTCATTGGCTCCAATGCCATCGAACGGTGGCATGGCATAATCGGGCAATCGATCAGCGGCGCGGCCGGCCGGTGCATCGTTTCCTCCCCATGTGCGAGGATACCGCCCCCGTTGACCGTTGGGCAGGTAATCGGGGAGAGCCAATCCCCAGCCGCTATGGCTGTACCCGACCACTCCCCCTTGTTGTTTGCCCCACTGCAAGATCGGCATGGTCCAACTGGGCCACTCCTCGATCGATTTCGTTCCCGGGTAGTCATCTTCTTGCAAATTCAGCAGGCAAAGATGCCCGGCGTGCGAGGAGGGAAATCCGCTGACTTCCACATCGTATCGCATCAGATAACCGGGGCGCGACAATGACGACACTTTTCCATCGAAGAATTGCTTCTGATAGTACCAGCAAGGGCCCCAACTCAGCACACAGCCCACATTCAGGTCCTCGCCCACGATATGTCGCACCATGTCTTCGGGGGTTACGCCTTCCGTCGGGTTTTCGTAGTGCGCGCAGCCGGCGGCATGCACATGATGGTCACCGGAGAACCAACCGTGCTCGGCCATGTGGATCCAACGCCGCAGTTGGATTTCTGCACGGGCCGAACTAGCGTCGGCGGGAACCTCGAGCTCGAGAGAAGTCGGCAGGTACTCGGGACCGCGAAATGCGGTCACCTGGTACGTGCCAGGGGCCAAGCGTACCGACTCTCCGTCCGCGCGGTAGATTTGTTCATGGAAAAAGAAGTCCGGCGCCAACCGGCGGCTGGGATTCGGATAGACGCGCCCTTGAGGATCGCGGATCAGAAGGCTGCATGTGGTCGGAGCTCCCTTCTCGTCGCGAACACCCAACCGCACCTCGACCGAGGGCCGGCAGGTGAACAACAGGGGCACCTCGCTGCGAAACCCCAAATCCTGGGTCCCCTGGCCCACATGCATTTCCAAGGTGGCTTCCCGCAGACCCGAATCGCGGCTGTATAGCTGTAGAATGCGGTACTCGCAGGGCAAACCGGACAGGGTCGGCGTTAAGGGTTGACGGGTTACCATCGCGATGTCCAACCACCGCCGCTTTGCCTCTGCTGGCGTGATGTCCAGCTTGGGTTTGGGCGACGAAGAACTGCGGCGCACCATCGGTGCCGCTTGAGGGCTGCGGCAAACCAAGGGCGCGGTCACGCCAGCTTCGTTGATGACCTTGACCAGGAAATTGGTCCAGCCCATCTCGTCGAGCACCGGCGGCGCTGGTCCTCGCGCGACCTTGACTCGGCTTTCTGGATTGATTTGAACCACTAACAAGCAATGCTTGTCCAGCAGCTCTTGCAATCGCCGCACGACAAGCGCGTCGTCTTCGTTGCTCTGCAGTTCGGCAATCGCCTGCAGATCTTCATCTGGCAGCGGGCTTCCGGCCAACTCCATGGCCTTGACCAACCGGTCCACGCTGGCCTCCAGCGGCTGCCGCTCGACGGATCCCACCAGCGGCACGTCGATATCCTGGGCAATCAGCCCCACGGCAGGGCCCCAGCACAACCAAAACGCCAGTACCGATGCTCCCCCCGCACGCATGTCCGTCTCCTTTTGTATTGAGAAGGCTTCGGCCCTACCCACCTTAGCGACAAGGAGCCTCTGCACAACGAACCCGGAAAATCACCGCTCAGTTTATCACACACCTCCCGCATTTGCTGCATCTGCCGGTTGCGCGCATGCGGCAGCTACATGACCAGGTCGTGGACCACGCGGCCGTGCACGTCGGTCAACCGGAAGTCTCGTCCTGCGTAGTGGTAGGTCAGGCGGGTATGGTCGAACCCCAGACAGTGCAAAATCGTGGCCTGCAGATCATGAACGTGCACCGGATTTTCGGTGATGTGGAACCCGAAGTCATCGGTTGCACCATAAACCATGCCCGGCCGAGTACCACCGCCAGCCATCCAGACAGTGAACGCTTGCGGGTGATGGTCGCGACCGCGCGACCGCCCCAAGGCGGGATTCGTTTCCACCATCGGCGTCCGTCCAAATTCCCCGCCCCACAATACGAGCGTCTCGTCCAGCATTCCACGGCGAGCCAAGTCCAGCACCAAAGCGGCTGAAGCCTGATCGGTATCTGCACAGTTCTTGCGGATATTCCCCACCACGTTGCTGTGCGCATCCCAGCCGCTGTGGTAGATGTTGATGAATCGCACTCCCCGTTCCACCATCCGCCGAGCCAACAAGCAGGCTCGTGCGAACGAGGGGCGATCGGGATCGCAACCATACAAATCGAGTGTGGCCTGCGTTTCATCCCGCAAGTCCATCAACTCCGGTGCAGATGTCTGCAATCGCGCAGCCATTTCGAAATTGGCGATGCGAGTCCTGATTTCCGGATCGCCGATTTCGTCGTATCTGCGCTCATTCAATCGTTTGATCAGATCGTACGTATCCTCTTGTACTCGCGGGAGGATTCCCTGGGGAGTACTAATATTCAGGATGGGATCCCCTTGGCTGCGGAATTGGACGCCAGCATAAACCGTGGGGAGAAAACCGCTCGACCACAAGGCGGCTCCGCCACTCAAACCCGCTCCGGTGCTCATGACGACGAACGCGGGCAACTCATCCGTTTCCGCCCCCAGGCCATACAGTACCCAGGACCCTAAACAAGGTCTCCCCGGTTGGGAAAACCCGCTATTGAAGAAGATCTGTGCGGGCGCATGATTGAATTGATCGGTGTGCATCGACTTGACCATGCAAATCCGATCGGCAACTCTGCGCAGATGCGGGAGGGCCGACGAGAGCATCAGCCCGCTATCTCCACTGGGTTGAAAAGGATACTGTGGCCCGAGCACGCCGGCGGTCGGCTGGATAAACGCGTACCGCTGATCCCCGATAATCGAGGGCGGCAATGGTTGTCCTTCCAACCGCGACAACAGGGGTTTGTAGTCAAATAATTCCAGTTGTGATGGCGCCCCGGCCATAAACAAATGGATAACCGCTTTGGCGCGACCGGCGAAATGGGGCGGTCGGGGCGCCAGGGTCCGGGAGGTCGCCCCGTGCGCCTGCCGATCGAGCAACTGCCCGAGGGCGATAGCGCCCAAACCGACCCCGCACTGACCGAGAAACCAACGCCGAGCGGCCTCGCGAGCCATCGCCGCAGGCGCGGAAGGGGACGACGTGTTTTGCGGAGAAGCGTGCATGCGGGTTCGCTCGCTGATGTCGACAGCCGGTCCAATGGATTCAACCCCCTTCATTCTAACGCTCAGAGGGATCTGCATCCAATCCTGCCACGAGTCGCATTGGGCTGCACGACCGCCACTCAGCAGGAAGCTTCGACGTTGCCAGCCAACCGATAGTCGCGTCGTCGCGCGGTAATTGGCCACTGATCGGTGATGCGGCCGCCTTCGACCAATTGAAAACATTCGTGCAACGCAACCGTGGGACAGACATGGCCGGGGATGGCTATCAATGTGTCCCCCAGATCGAGATTGTCCGCTGCCGCGGATTGCACGATCATATGCTCTTCGTTGTGCCCCAGGATCCGTGCATCGGGCAGCCGCGGCAGGAACACGCGTCGGTCGAGCGGCGGGTCAGCCGCCACTGCTTTGTTGCCTAAGTCGAGTGTCACCTGGCCCGCATGTTGTTTGGAGATCACGCGAGTCAACAGGAGGGCGGCGAACTGGAAATCTCCCAAATCGGGAAACGCTTGCGCGTAATTCGCATCCGATAGCACGCAGGTCCCTGGGGAACATTCCAAGGCTCCCGCATACCCTTCAATGCTCACATCGGCGAACATCGGAAACGTGGGGGTACCACCACACACCAGCTCCTGCACGTCGAAACCCGCCCCCCGGATTGCGGCAAGCAACTGCTGAATCTTCTGACAGATTTGCTCCACCGCTCGCGACCGCTCCTGGGGCGACGGCATGTGGTTTTGGCCATCGTAAAAGTGCAAACCTCGTGGGCGCAGCGCCGGCAGGGAATTCACCTGGCGGTACAACTCGACGGCCCGCCGATCGGGTGCAATTCCCGTGCGATGCATCCCTGTATCGATATCGACCAATACATCCAGTTGCAATCCACACTTCGCAAACGTACGGTTCAACCGTTCCGCCACCGCCGGATCCTCGACCAACGCGGCGAACCGCGTCTCAGGAAACGCGGCCACCAACTCCGCCAGCCGCGCGGTGTTGGTCCCCA
>RFIQ01000069.1 GCA_003695565.1 Planctomycetota bacterium
CCCTCGAACGAACGTCGGGGTCGCGCGGTGCGTTCCGTCCGTGGGCTGGTCGGCCCGGTCAATCTGCCACGGCATTCCAGTCGGGCGGTGGGGCAGGCGATCGCAGCGGACATGCTACAATGAAGGGAGGTCGGTAGCGCGGTGTAGGACCGAAGACTACCGCCATCCTCCCCAATCCCGCACCCCACCTCCAGTGCTGGTCCCGAACTGGCTCGCTTCCCACGTAGCATCGCGCGGGCGTCTGCAGCCCGCTTGGGACGGCTGATTTCTTGGCTAGAGAAACCATCAAAACAAACAAATAACGAGGACGCATGAACAGTTTTCTAGTGGCCCCGCATCGGGGTTGGCCCGCGGCATGGTTGGTGGCTGCGGTGGCCAGCCTGATGGTCGGTTGTAGCCAAGAAGAGAGAATTCGCACGTATCGAGTTGCCAAGGAAGATCAAACGCCGCGGCGCGTGCTGGAGCCGACCAGTGGGGCTCCTCAGGTGATGTTGGGCGCCATCATTCCAGACAAGGATGCGGCCTGGTTCTTCAAGCTGCAGGCCGCGCCCGAGATTGCGCGGGCGCACCGCGACGATTTCCTGGCGGTGGTCGAGTCGGTCAATTTTGGCCCGGATGGGCGTCCTCGCTGGAAGCTGCCGGAGGGATGGTCGGAGCGCATCGAGCAGGGGATTACCTACGCGCGGCTAACCAAGCCATCGGAAGGGTTGGTGCTTACCGTAACGCAATTACCGGTACGTACGGGTGCGGGGGCTGCGGAATGGGAGCGGTATGTACTGGACAATATCAATCGTTGGCGCGGACAGTTGGGTTTGCCTGCTGCACAGTGGGGGGAGATCCAATCTCTATTGAAAGAATTGCCCGCGCTGGCGGATGGAGAGCGGGCGGCGTATTGGATCGAGTTGGAGGGACAGGCCGGCGGAGGTGGCGGGCCCTTCATGGGGGCTGGACGCATGCCGGGGTTTGCGCCGGGTCCGGGCTCGGGAGAATCCGACGCTCGGCCGGCTGAAAGCGACCCAGCAGAGCGCCGGTCGGACGCGGCGTCGGCGGTGGCGGACGCGGGTGCGGGGTCGCTTGAATTCGACGCTCCGGCGCATTGGCAGGCGCAGGATGTGCGCGGCTCGAGCATGCGTTTGGCCGCCTTTCGGGTCGATCGCCAGGGCCAGTCCGGCGAGGTAACCCTGGTCGAGGCTGGTGGGGACATCCGAGCGAACCTGGGCATCTGGTTTGGCCAGGTGGGCGTCCAACCGGATCCCGGCATGATCGACCAGGTGGTGGACAGTGCAACAACCGTCAATGTGAATGGTGTGGCCGCAAAGGTTTACCTGGTCGGCGGTTCGGAGGCCGGGCAGGGCGAGGCCATCCTGGTGGCAGACATTCCTCGTGGGGCCCAATCCCTGTTCGTTAAAATGAAGGGTGATGCTGGGTTGGTCCAAGCGGAGCGCGAGGCTTTCGAGCGGTTCGTGGCATCGATTCAGTGGTAATGGCAATCTCAGAATACTGGCTCGCCCTTTCCCGGCGAGACCTCAAGCAGTTGATAAGGTGACGCAAAAATGTCGGTAGGATCTTGGTTTACTGTTTCTGGAGATTCCACGTCGGGAGCCGCTGCGTGGACGCCCTACCGGATCTTGAAATTGCTGGGCTCGCTCAAGATCACGGTCACCATGTTCGCCCTGGCTATGTTCCTGGTGTTGTTCGGGACGTTGGCCCAGGACGAGATGGACTTGCCGACGGTCAAACGGGAGTTCTTCACCTGTTGGGTAGCCAGCGTGCCGTTCGACATTTTGTTCCCCGTCACACTGTTTCCGCATGACGAGCCGTACCTGGGGGGCCTGGGGTTCTATTTTCCGGGCGGAGCGACAATCGGTTTGGTTTTGTTGGTCAACTTGATCGCTGCCAAGGTGACACGATTCAGCGTGCAGGCCAAGGGGATGCGGCTGTATGGCGGTGTGGCGGTTTCCTTGTTGGGAGCCGGATTGATCGCTGCGGTCATCATGGGTGGGCATGCCACCGACGGCTTGCAGGGGCAGCCGCCGATTTCCTACGACACGTTGTGGCGATTGTTGCAGGGGGGTCTGGTGGTCGCCACTTTGTTGTTGATCGGGTATCTGTTTGTGGCCAAGATTCCGAACCTCGCACGGGGAGTGGTGGCGACCGGCGCGGTGGTGGCATTCCTGTTGAGCGCCGTTGTGCTGGGAGGAGGTTCAGCGGTGCGGCTGGACGATTCCGGGTTGCGCATCGTGTGGCAGCTCGTGCAAGCCTCGGTGGCATCCTGGATTACCCTGGCTGGATTGTGGATGATTTTCGGCAGCCGGGGCGGGAACGTGTTGATTCATATCGGTGTCGGGCTGCTGATGGTGGGGCAGTTCGTGTTCGGCGATCGACAGATCGAACAGCGGATCAATCTGGCGGAAGGTTCGTCAACCAATCTGGCCGTGATCGAGGACGAAGTCGAGATCGCGCTGATCGACACGTCGGATCCCAAGGAGGATGTCGTGTATGCCATCCCTGAGTCGTTGATCCGCAAGTACGCCGGGCGGGATGAACCGATCGATGCGCCGGAATTGCCGGTCAAGGTTCGCATTCTTCAGTGGATGCGCAACAGCACGCTCGAGCCGGCTTCGGCCGATGACGAGAACCCGGCGACGGCTGGTTTGGGAATGCAGATGGTGGCCAAACCGCTCAAGCCCTACGGCGGCGCTATCATGGACAAGGTGAATTTGGCGGCGGCCTATATCGAGTTGATCGATAAGCAGACGGGTGAGTCCCTGGGGACATTCTTGCTGAGCCAGGAGAGAAACGACCTGTCGCAATTGACCGGCGGCATGCAACCGGACACCTACGAGCGCGTGGAGATCAACGGCAAACCGTTTGATCTGGCAATACGATTCCGGCAGGAGCGAAAACCCTACGACGTGTATTTGAAGGATGTGCAGCGGCGGAATTACACGGGAACCGATACGGCCCGCGACTATTCGTCGCGGATCGTCATTACCGACCGCGCGTCCGGGGAATCCCAGGAGGGGAAGACCTGGATGAACAATCCCTTGCGCTACCGAGGTGAGACATTTTACCAGAGCCGGTACAATCGCGTGCCGGACAAGCAGGGAGGGGTGATCGAGACCACGGGATTGCAGGTGGTCAAGAATGCCGGATGGGTTATTCCCTACGTGGCGTGCATGATGGCGCTGTGGGGCATGGCGGCTCATTTCGGTGTGACCTTCATGCGGTTTTCGCAGCGGTATTCCCGGGGTGCGGTCAAGGGTGCGCTGCTCAAACCAGCCCCCATGCATTGGGGTCGGCGTATCGGCGTAGCCGTGGCCGCGTTGGCCGTTTGCGGTGCTACGGCCGGTCATTTTGCCCGCCCCCCCGCTATCGATCCCGGCCGCATCAACGTGGTGTTGTTAGACAAATTGCCCGTGCAGCACGAGGGGCGGATCAAGCCGTTCAATACGGTCGCCCGCAATGTCTTGCAGGTGATTTCCAAGCCGGTGTTCGGGATGGTGTCCAGTGTCAAGGTACCGGCTCGAGCTGTGGCGGATGCCAGTACCGCGGCGGGTGATAACGGTGAGCAGGCAGGGGATACCGAGTTGATCGCGCGGACGCCATCGGAATGGCTGTTGGGCGTAATGGGGCATGCGCCGTGGGTCCGGCAGGCCCAGGTGTTCCGCATCTATGCGCCGGAGGTGCGATCGTTCCTCGATTTGGAAAAACGCCGCGGCTACCGCTACGCCTATGCCGAAATCGAACCGAAGCTGGATGCGTTCCGGGCTAAGATCAATGAATTGCGGGGCAAGGATCGCGATAGCCTGAGCTTCGTGGAAAAGAAGATGGCGGAGCTTCACAGCCAATTGAATTTGTTCGATTTGATCTGGCTGGCCTATCAGGAGCCGCCATTCCCCTCGGCCGCGAACCTGGAGACCGACGAGCAGCGAGAGCAGTTCTTTGCCCGCATCATGCAGATCTTCGAGGTGATGCAGCAACTGGAGGCTGGCGGCCCTCCCGCGCTGATCCCACCGGTGGGCAAGGCGACGGCAGAAACTCTGGCCGATGCCAAGTGGCAAGCGTACGGGCCGGCGCAGTTCGCGCGCGTGCTGTCGCCCCTGTTGGGTGTGCAGCAGACCGAGGAGAATCCTCTGATCGATCGGTTGGCCTTGGTGCTGGACGCGGCCCGTCAGGATGATCCGCAGAAGATCAATGCTGCCCTGGAAGCATATTACGCCGAGTTGCAGCGAAATCCGTTCGCCCAGGCAAGCATGTCGCGGGCTGCCACCGAGAGCTGGCTCAATCGATTCAATCCGACGGCTCAAGGCGTCGCGTTGTATGTGTTGGCCATCCTGCTGGGCTTCTCCAGCTTTCTCGTCCGCATCGATGATCTGCGGCGGGGGACTTTCTGGTTGCTGGTGGGAGTATTCGTCATTCACACCATCGCCATCGTCGCGCGCATCTACGTTTCCGGGCGTGCGCCGGTGATCAATTTGTATTCCTCGGCGGTGTTTATCGGATGGGCCTGCGTCCTGTTCGGCCTGGCCATGGAACTGATCTATCCCATGGGGATCGCCAATCTGGTGGCCGCGTTGACCGGTGCGGTGACGCTCAGCGTGGCCCGATTCCTCGATACCAGCGATACCATGCCGGTTTTGCAAGCGGTGTTGGATACCCAGTTCTGGTTGTCGACGCACGTGATCACGATTTCGTTGGGATACGCCACCACGTTCTTCGCCGGTTTCCTGGGGATTTGCGCGTTGGTGCATCGGATGGTCAGCGGCTACGATCAATTGGCTCCGGATGAACGGTTGGCGGCGATGGAAACCGTGCAATCGGCCCTCTATCGGATGACGTATGGCGTGGTCTGTTTTGCTCTGTTCTTCAGCTTTATCGGTACCGTGCTCGGTGGGTTGTGGGCCGATGACAGTTGGGGACGCTTCTGGGGGTGGGACCCCAAGGAGAATGGGGCGCTGATGATCGTATTGTGGAACGCGCTGTTACTCCACTCCCGTTGGGACCGGCAAGTGGGGCCGCGCGGGTTTGCGGTCCTGGCCGTGTTGGGGAATATCGTTACAGCCTGGTCATGGTTCGGTACCAACCAGCTCGGCATCGGCTTGCACAGCTACGGATTCACCAGCGGTGCTCTGTGGGGATTGATCGGGTTCGTGGCCGTGAATTTCCTGTTCGTTGTCGTGTCGCTGTTCGTGACCAACTGGCAAGCAGCCCAGCGCGAATCGGACGCGGCCGCTGCAGCCGCTTGATTGCTGGGCTGGAGCGGCCGCATGGCCGATGCATTGTGAGTGGCCCGCGAGTCCCTCGCGGAACGGGTTTGCTGGACTTGGAGCGACGGCATGGCCGATGCAGGAGGACGCCGAGTCGCGTTGGGGCGATTGCAAATCGTTTTGGCGGGCGTACTTTGGAGTTCCAGCGGGTTCTTTGCCAAAGCACCGTGGTTCGATGGCTGGCCCATCGAAGATCGGGGGCTGTGTCTGGCCTTCTGGCGGAGCGCCTTCGCCGCGCTGGTGCTGGTGCCGTTGATCCGCCGACCGGCCTGGTACTGGCAATTGGTCCCCATGGTCGCCTGTTTTGCGTTGATGGTGTGGACCTTTATGACCGCCATGGTCTATGGGCCGGCGGCCAATGCGATCTGGTTGCAATATCTTGCGCCGGCCTGGGTCACCGTGGCGGCGGTGCTGTGGATGAAAGAACCGATGACGCGGGCCGATGGGCGCATGATCGTCTGTTGCCTGGCAGGGGTGATTTGGATTCTGGTCATGGAATGGGTGCATGCTCCGGCGGATGGATCGGGGGCTGGCCAGGCGCCCGCGCATCACCCCTTGTTCGCTACGGCCATGGGCATTCTGTCCGGCATCTCCTTTGCTGGAGTCGTCTTGTGTATCCGCTCGATGCGGTCGGCAGATCCAGTCTGGCTAATCACCCTGAACCACGGTGGGACAGCCTTGCTGTTGTTGCCGTGGGTGCTCCAAGCGGAGGGGACGATCGCGCCGCTGGGATACCTGGCGTTGGGGATGTTCGGCGTCTTGCAGATGTCCCTGCCGTACGTGCTCTTCGCGCGCGGGTTGCAAACGACGCCCAGTCCCGAGGCTTCGGTGTTGACACTGATCGAGCCGATATTGGTGCCCTTGTGGGGGTTCCTGGCGTGGCGTGGGCACCCCAGTTACGATGCACCCGGGTGGTGGGTCTGGGTGGGAGCCGGCTTGATTCTGGCTGGATTGATCACCCGTTATGCACCACCCTTGATCGCCAGTTGGCGGTTGGCGCGGTACGGTCCGGAGCGATCCGAAACGCGCTCAGTCGAATAGCGAATCGGTGCGAGGGCGCATGAGGAACTGCATTTTTTCTGGGGCCGCAGGAGGTCAGTTCGAGGAGTCTTGTTCGGACCGGTGTAGGTGCTGATCAAAGAATTCGCGGACGCGCTGCAGCATCTCGGGTTCGCGGAAGGGGCCATGGCCGCCGCCGGGGACGATGATCAAGGTGCTGGGCACACCGGCCGTTTGCAGTGCCTGGTGCAGCATCTGGCTCTGCTGGTGAGGGACCAACGGGTCGGCATCACCGTGCACGATGAGAAACGGAGGATCCTGCGGATCGACATATCGAATTGGACTGGCCATCTGAGCCAATTCGACCTGGGTTTGCAGTGGGCCGCCGAGCAGTTGCGATTCGGGGGAATTAGGAGCGTCGTGATCCAGGCGGCTGTGCGGTCCCGATTGCGAATTCATCCGCAGCAGGTCGGTGGGGCCATAGTAGTCGCATACCGCTTGAACGGAACTCGGCACGCCAGTGGTCCCCAATGTTCCTTCGAGCTCCGGTGCGTTGCCAGCAGTTCCCAGCAGGGCCACCAGATGCCCGCCGGCGCTAGACCCCCAGGCGCCGATGCGATTGGGGTCCAGATTCCATTTCGAGGCGCTGGTTCGCAGGAAACGGACGGCGGCCTTGCAGTCATGGATTTGAGCCGGGAATTTGGCGGTGTCGGACAATCGGTACCCCACGCTGGCCACCGCGTAGCCGTGTGGGACCAGGAATACGGCGGGGCAAGGGAAGCGATTTCCTTTCCGCCAGCCACCACCGTGCACCCACAGCACGACCGGCAGCGGTTCTGTTTTCGTTTGGGCATCCCGTGGTAAATACAGGTCGAGTTTCTGACGGTCGTGTCCGCCGGCCACATACGGAATGTCTCGCAGGACCACGACCTCTTCACGGACGTCCTGTCGACGGTCTGCGGTGGTCTGAGCTCGAGCCGCATTGCGTGTCGAGGGTGCGGCCGACAGCATTCCCAGGAACAGGAGGCATGCGGCCGCCCCACGGCGGCCGGCAGGGTGGCGGTACGACATGCTGGCTGGCCCTCCGTCCGGCGGAAAGGTTGCTGGGAATTGCTAATCGGCTCGAGGGTGTTGGCGTTGCGGTTCGAGCGCCGGTGGCCGCCGGTGGCTGGGGATCTACAGCCATCCCATGGCGACCAGGGAGTGGCGAACGACCAATCCGGCGGCAACTACGCTGACCATGCTCATCAGTTTAATCAGGATATTCAAGCTCGGCCCGCTGGTGTCTTTGAAGGGGTCGCCTACCGTGTCGCCCACCACCGCGGCTTTGTGAGCGGCTGAGCCTTTGCCGCCGAGGTTGCCCGATTCGATGAATTTCTTGGCATTATCCCAGGCTCCGCCTGCGTTGGCCATGAACACGGCCACGCAAAAACCGGTGGCGAGGGAACCGGCCAGCAGACCCAGCACACCACCGACGCCCAGTATCAATCCGGTGAGCACAGGAGCCAGCAATCCCAGCAGGGATGGCAGGACCATTTCTCGCTGGGCGGCGCGGGTGCTGATTTGCACCGGACGCGCGTAGTCGGGTTTGGCTTCGCCTTTGAGGATACCCGGGTTCTCGCGCAACTGGCGGCGAACCTCTTCGACCATCCCATGCGCGGCCCGGCCCACCGCTTTCATCGTCAGCGCGCAGAAGACGAAGGTGGCCATGGCGCCGATGAACAATCCGATCAACACGCGGGGATTCATCACCGAGGCGGTATAGTAGTTTGTAAAGTCGATCAAGGTCGCCAGGCGCACGTCGACCAGTTCTCCGCCGGTGGGAACAAACGTCGCCACGGCACCGTGATCACCGCTGGATATTGCAATGAGCTGCTCGGGCAGTTTGGCTGGACCGGCAGCGAAGTCGATTTGTTGCCACTGATCGCGGATCAGCGGAT
This sequence comes from Planctomycetota bacterium, assembly GCA_003695565.1. GTDB lineage: Bacteria > Planctomycetota > Planctomycetia > Pirellulales > Pirellulaceae > Aureliella. The sequence goes on from RFIQ01000069.1 coordinate 8,210, forward strand.
TTTGGATCAGGTAGGGCATGGCCAGGAATCCGTGGTGCTCGGCACCGAGTTTGGCCACGACGAAGCCGGGTGACACCTTGTACAGGCCATCTTCCTGGATTTGCTCGACCACTTGTTCTTCCCAGCGTTCAAACCCGATGCGTACTTCTTCCACGTAGGCAGCCAACAGGGCCAAGGCGGTCAAGGCAGCCGATCCGATGGCGAATCCTTTGCCGGTGGCCGCTGTGGTGTTGCCCAACGAATCGAGGGCATCGGTGCGTTGACGCACTTGGTGTTCGAGTCCAGCCATTTCGGCGTTGCCGCCCGCGTTATCGGCGATCGGCCCGTAGGCATCGGTGGCCAGGGTGATGCCCAAGGTGCTGAGCATCCCCACCGCAGCGATCCCCACGCCGTACAGGCCCAAAGCGAAGTATTGTGGTTCGTTCAGGTGCCAACCGCAGGCGAAACCGAAGGACAGTAGCATGCCCAGGCAGATGATCATCACCGGAGCCCACACGCTCCCCATCCCATCGGCGACGCCACCGATGATAATCGTGGCGGGGCCCGTCTCCGCTTCGCCAGCCAGGCGCCGCGTGGGGGCGAATTCATCGCTGGTGACATACTCGGTGTACTTGCCGATGAGCCAACCGGCGGCCAGTCCCACGATGACGCTGATGGCGATCCCCGGGACCGGGCCGAGCATCGCACCGGGAACCGAGGGCATCAACCACCACGTCAGGCCGACCGTGGCGATGCACACGGCGACCGAGGAGAAGTTGATTCCCCGCCCCAGCGCGGCCAGCAGGTTCTTCTGGCTGGCATCTTCGTCGGTGCGGACCAGGTAAATGCCGGCGATCGACAGCAGGATGCCGACACCTGCCAAGGCCATTGGCAGCAGGACGGCATAGAGCTGGTTGGCTTGTCGCGCGGATTCGTCCAATCCAGGAATCAAATAGGGGCTGGCGAATGCCGCCACGCCCAACGCCGCGCTGGCCAGGATCGATCCGCAATACGATTCATACAGGTCGGCGCCCATGCCCGCTACGTCGCCGACGTTATCGCCGACGTTGTCCGCGATGGTGGCCGGATTCTTGGGGGAATCTTCGCTGAGGCTCTGTTCGACTTTGCCCACCAGGTCTGCTCCCACATCGGCGGCTTTGGTGAAAATGCCGCCACCGACGCGAGCGAACAGGGCTTGGGCGCTCGCGCCCATGCCGAAGCAAAGCATGGCTACCGAGATGGCCTCCAGGCTCATGGCTTGCTCGGGACCAGCGACCCGGGGCCACAACCAATACAACCCGGCGAACCACACGGTGATATAAGCTAGTCCCAAGCCGACGACCGACAAGCCCATAACGGCTCCGCTGCGGAAGGCGACCCGCAATCCCTGGTTCAACGATCGCTGGGCGGCAGCCGCCGTCCGGGCACTGGCCTGGGTAGCCGTCTTCATGCCCAGCCATCCAGCCAGGCCGGAAAAAAAGCCGCCTGTCAGGAAGGCCCATGGTACGAATTTGCTCTGCAAACCGAACCCGTAGGAGGCCAGGGCCAACAGAGCAGCGATCACCAAGAACACCACGGTCACCACCATGTACTGCTGCCGCAGGTACGCATTGGCCCCGTCGCGGACCGCTGCGGCAATGGACCGCATGGCTTCGGTCCCTTCATCTTGTTGCATCATCCATTTGTAAAACAGCCAGGCTTGAACCAACGCAGCGATGGATGAAGAAAATGCGACACACCAAACGAAGACTTCCATGGTTCCGGCTTAATGGTATGCGGAGAGAAAGAGATCCAGCATCCGAAGCGTCAGAATGCGGGACGCGAAAAGATAGCGAAGCGGCAAAGGTGCAATCATGCGAACAGGATGCTTGTGTTTCCAAATCGCAACATGGCAATAGTCGTTTCAGGACCCTTAACCGCCAGTTCAGGGCGATTTGTGCTCCGTTGCGGATTAAACCACGTTTGCCGCGGTTTTGCAACGGGACTCCAGCAGCAATTTCGGCCACCGCAGACCAAAGCGGCCAGCTCCCGGCAGCTCGATTGCTGATGGAGGGCTCAACTTAACACATGGTCGCGAGGTGGACAACTAAACTGCCAAGCGACCGAGGGTGTGCTCCGCGGACCCACCATGGTGGAATTCCATGCCTTTAGCCAACCGATTTCTGCTCGGAAGGGAACGGATTGGCGGTCTGGGATGTTGGGAGGCAAACGACTGGTCGGCAGGGCCGCACCCGCGGCTTATTGTCGCGTTGCGGAGTTGGCGCTGATCGGTCACCCCGGCGGATTGTTTCGCCGATTCTCGCGCTGGGGTGCAGGCGATGTGGGTGGAAGCGAACCACCGCTGCAACGGCGGTCGGATCCGGCTGACGGCAAAGAGCGCGAACCGGTGCATCCCGGTTTTGCACTAGAATCTGTAAAACGTTGATGGACAGCGCTGGTTACTACCTGGAGAGGGGGCGGCACACGTGTTTCGTTTTGTTCATGCGGCGGACTTGCATCTCGACAGTCCCTTGAAGGGCCTGGAAGCCTATCCGGGGGCTCCGGTCGACTGCATCCGAGGAGCAACGCGCCGAGCGCTGGAGAACCTGGTCGATCTGGCTCGGCGGGAACGGGTGGATTTCGTTCTGCTGGCGGGGGATATCTACGACGGCGATTGGCCCGACCACAACACGGGCCTGTTTTTCGTCGGGCAGATGTTGCGATTGCGCGAAGCCGGGATCCCGGTGGTGGCGATCAGCGGCAATCATGACGCGGCCAACAAGATCACCAAGGCCCTGCGGTTGCCGGACAACGTCTTTATGCTCAGCCATCAAGCGCCGGAGACGGCGGGGTGCCCGAAGCTGCGCGATCTGGGAGTTGCCGTCCACGGCATGTCTTATGCCCAGGCGAAGGAAAAGCGGAACCTGGTGTTGGACTATCCACGGCCCTTGCCCGGGATGTTCAACATCGGCCTCCTGCACACTGGGTTGACCGGTCGTGAGGGGCATGAGCCGTACGCCCCCTGCAGCCTCGACGATTTGCGTGCTCGCGGCTACGACTACTGGGCCCTGGGGCACATTCACGCCCGTGAGATCGTTTGTCATGAGCCCTGGGTGATCTTCAGCGGCAACACGCAGGGACGCCATGTGCGCGAAACGGGGGCCAAGGGCTGTTACGTGGTGACGGTGAACGACGGGGGAGAGGTGCAGGCCGATTTTCACCCGCTGGACGTGTTGCGTTGGGAAGTCTGCCGGGCCGATGTCGGCGGGATTGACGACGAGGACGATTTCATCGCTGGGGTGGGAGCAGCCATTCAGTCGCTGGTGGAAACTCACGGCGGGATGACGTTGGCCATGCGAGTCGAGATCGTGGGGAAGACCGACTTGCACGAAGCGTTGCATGGTAGGGAGGAGTACTGGAAGAGCCAGGTGCGGGCCGCCGCCCTGGAGGTGGCTGGCGAAGCGGTGTGGATCGAACAGGTGAAGCTAGCCACTGCGCCGCCCAGCGACACGACCAGTGACCTGGAGGGACCGCTGGAGGAGCTGGTGTTGGTCTTGCAGGATTTGAAATCGTCCGACCAGGCGTACAGCGACCTGGTGCCCGATTTAAGCAAACTGAGGAAGAAGTTGAAGCGCGAGCAACTGGATACGCAAGGGGAACTGCAGTGGGATGACCCGCAGTGGTGGCGGGAAGTGTTGGCAGAGGTCGAGCCGATGTTGCTGGCCCAGTTGCGGCAGGAGGCGTGAGCGATGCGAATTCGAACTTTGGAATTGAGGCGTTACGGCCCCTTTCGGAATCATGTGCTGGATTTCGGCGATGGCACAGGGTTGCATCTGGTATTCGGTCCGAACGAGGCAGGCAAGAGTTCGGCCTTGGCGGCTCTGCGAGAATTCCTGTTCGGAATTCCCAATTCCACGCGGGGAAAATTTCAGCTTGAGTACAAGGAGTTGCGGATCGCCGCGTTGCTGGAACTGAGCGATGGCCAGCAGTTGCACTGCGTCCGCCGAAAGGGCAAAACGAATACGCTGCTCGATGCCAGCGACGAGAAACGGCCCATTGATGAGGAGATCCTCAACCGGGAGTTGAGGGGGATTTCCAAGGAGGATTTTGCCCGGCAGTTCGGTATCGATTACGAACAACTGCACCTGGGTGGGGAGGAGATTGTTCGCGGGCAAGGGGATTTGAGCGAGGCCTTGTTTGCCGCCGCGGGGGGGATCCAGCGCTTGCGCGCGGTGCGAAAGCGGCTGGAGGAGCAAAGCAAGGATCTGTTCCTGCCCAGTGGCAGCAATCCGAAGATCAATGCCGCGCTGACCGCCCTGAAAACGCAGGAAAAAAAGGCACGCGATGCGCTGCTCCCCAGCGATCGGTGGTTGCAGATGGCGAGCGAAATCGCGGAGATGAAGGAGCAGGCCGAGAAGCTGGATGAGCGGGTGCGAGAGCTCGAGCAGCAACGCCACAAGTTGCAGCGGATTTACGATGCGGTGCCGTTGATCGCCGAACGCTGCGGTTTGCTGGAGAGCCTGGGGGAGGTGGCGCATGCGCCGCGGTTGCCAGCCGATTTCCCAGAACGCCGTCGCCAGGTCCAGACGGGATTGCAGGTGGCCAGCCAGATGCGTCAAGAGTCGGAGACCCGCATCGCCGATCTGCAGCGGCAGATCGAGCAATTGGACGTTCCGCAGTCCTTGCTGGATGTTGCCGCCGATATTGAAGATCTGTTTCAGCGGTTGGCCGGCTACCGCGATTCGCACGCCAGGCGGCAACGGTTGGCGGCCGACAGGGAGGCGTTGCAGCGGGACGTGGAACGTCTGCTGCGCGAACTGGGTCGAGATGCCGCCACGACTCAGGCCGAACACCTGCAAGTCACCCGGATTCAACAAGAGCGGATCCAGGAATTGGGAGCCCAGCACAGCCAGCTCACCGCGGAGCTGGAAGCGGCACGGCGGGATGTGACGAGGCTGCAGCGCGAGTTGGCGGACGCGGAACAAGTCTTGGAAACGACAGTGGTTCCCCCCGATACTCGCGAGTTGGAAGCCGCCGTGCGTTACGTGCAGAAACACGTGGGGGCCGAATCGGAGTGGCGGCGTCTGCAGGGCGAGTTGCAAAGGCATCAAGCCGATCTGGACGCGCAACTGCAGAGTTTGCCGCTGTGGCACGGTTCGTTGCCACAGCTCGAACGCCTGGTTGTGCCGAGCGCCGATGTGGTCTCGAAGTTTGCTCAAGATTTTGCCCAAGTCGACGAGCGGATGCAGCGGGTCGCCGACCAGCGGCGGGAGTTGGCGGAAAAGGCCGTCGAGTACGAGGGGGAAATCAAGCGATTGCAGCAGCACCACGCGGTGCCCAGCGAGCAGGATCTGGCCGTTGCCCGCCGGCGGCGGGACGAGGTAGGGGACCGCCTACGCATGGCTTGGTCGTCCAACCCGGCCAGGCGGACCGCTGCAGAGCCGGCGCGGAGCGCTGCGGAGCCGGCTGGCGTGGATATCGTGGCCGACTGGCAGGAGTACGAGGATCTGGTTCGGATGGCCGATCAGATCGCCGATCGAATGCGGCGGGATGCCAACCTGGTGGCGCAAATCGCGCAGTGGAACACCGAATTGGCCCGTTGCCGGGAGCGGATCGAGGGAGCGGACAGAGAATTGCAGGAATTGCAGCGACGACGGGACGAGCTGCGCGACGCCTGGTTCGGACAGTGGCGGCCGGCCGGGATCGAGCCGCAGGCACCGGACGCCATGCTGCAATGGCTGGAGCAGCGACAACAGATTCTGCAGGCAGCGGCCGAACTGCGCGCGGCGCACGCCGTGGTCGAGGGGCTCGAGGAACAGGTATCCGAATTGCGGGATCGGCTGGAAGAAACCATGCGCGGCGTGGGTCTGGAGCCCAGTGCCGATCGTCGGCTGGCCGAGTGGATCGAGCAGGCGCAGTTGGCGATCGATGCATTGAAACAGGCCGACCAGAGCCGCCGCGATGCCCAACGCGATGCACAACGTTTGGGCCAGGACTTGTCGGCGGCGGAACAAGAGTTGGCGGCGGCGCAGGATCGGTGGGCGGACTGGACGAACCAATGGGCCGAAGCGGTAGCCGCACTGCAGCTCGAGGGCGACGTCACGCCGCGGCAGGCCACTGCCACGTTGGAGATCGTTCGTGAATTGAATCGCAAGTTCGAGCGGGCGAGCGAGCTGGCCGAAGACGAGCAGAACATCGAGTTGACCCAAGAAGCGTTTCGAGAGGATGTCGCCAGAACGGCGCGGGCCACTGCCCTCGAGTTGGCCAGACGGGATGCGGAGGATGTGGTGGTCGAATTGCACAAGCGATTGAGCGCCGCACAGCGGGCGGACAGTCAGCGGGCAGAGAAACAAAAGCAATTGGAACAGGCCAGGGAGCGGTTGCAAGAAGCCTGCAACGAGTTGCGGAAGTGGTCGGCAGAACTCGATGTGCTCTGCCAGGAGGCGCAATGCAAGGCACCGGAAGAACTGGTGGCGCAGGAGGAGCAAGCCCGGACGCGGGACAAGCTGGAAGAGAGAATCCAGTTCATCGAGTCGCAATTGCATCGCGCGGCTGGCGGGGCCACGTTGGAAGCGTTCATCTGCCAGGTCGGCCAGTACGACGCGGATGCATTGCCCCAGCAGATTCAGGATTTGGACGAACAAATCGAGAAACTGCGCGAAGAGCAGAATGCACTCCGACACAGCATCGGCGGCCGTGAAACCGATTTCAAGAAGATGGATGGTAGCGCCGAGGCAGCCGAGGCGCGGCAGGAAGCCGAGCGTCTGCGGACGACGATCCAACAGCAGGCGCGGGCCTTTATCCGGTTGCGGCTGGCATCTGCCGTACTGGATCGGGCCATGGAAAATTACCGCAGCAAGAACCAAGGGGCGGTCTTGCAGCGAGCCAGCGAATTGTTCCAGACACTAACGCTGGGCGCGTTTCGAGGGCTTCAAGCCGAATACGGCCAGTCCGACAGCCTGGTGATCGTTGGCGTGCGACCCGATGGGCGCACGGTGGGGACCGAAGGGATGAGCGAGGGGACGCGAGATCAACTCTACCTGGCCCTGCGGATCGCCACGCTGGAGCGGCGGTTGGATGCCGGCCAGAGATTGCCGCTGGTCGTCGACGACATCTTGATCATGTTCGACGATGACCGGGCTCGCGCTGCGTTGAAGGTCCTGGCCGACGTGTCGGCGCGCACGCAGGTAATCTACTTCACGCACCACGGGCACTTGATCGAATTGGCGCGGGAGGCGATTGGCGACCAGGGCCTGTCGATTCACCTGCTCGAACCGTCGCAGGGGCCCGCGGCGGTATCGTCGTAGAATCCAGATCGACGGCGGGGTGGTGGGCGGCAGAGCTACCGCCAGCCGCACTTTGCATCATAATGGGGAGAGGGCCGCCAAAGCGATTCCGGGGCCCCCGGGCGAGTGGCAGCGTTGTACTTTACTTGAGGAAACCGGTTCATGGAAATCATCTTGGCCGCACCGCGGGGATTCTGCGCGGGAGTGCACATGGCGGTCAACAGCCTCGATCTAGCGCTCCAGCGGTTCGGCGCGCCGATCTACGTTTACCACGAGATCGTTCACAACCAGCATGTGGTGCGAGGGTTCACCGAACGGGGAGCGATCTTCGTCGACGATCTGGCCGATGTACCGCCCGGCGCCACCGTGCTGTTTTCGGCTCATGGGGTAGCTCCACAGGTCCGGCAGGCGGCACGTGAGCGCAATTTGCGGGCCATCGATGCGACGTGCCCGCTGGTGACCAAAGTGCATATCGAAGCGCTGCGATTTGCCCGTGCCGGTTACACGATCTTGCTGATTGGCCACGAAGGGCATGATGAAGTCGTGGGGACGATGGGGGAAGCCCCGCAGGCGATCGTGTTGGTCGAGGATGAAGACGACGTCGATCGATTGGATTTCGCCCCCGATACGAAGCTGGCGTATCTCACGCAGACGACGTTGAGCGTCGACGACGCGAACCGGCTGATCGATCGTTTGCGCGCCAAGTTTCCCTGGATTCAAGGGCCGCCCAAGGAAGACATTTGTTACGCCACGCAGAACAGGCAGGAGGCGGTGCGGTTGTTGAGCGATCGGGCCGATCTGGTGCTGGTGATTGGCAGCCAGAACAGCAGCAACAGCCAGCGTCTGCGCGAGCTGGCGTCCGAAAGGGGTAAGCCCGCCTACTTGATCGACGGCCCCGGTGACATCGATGCCGATTGGTTTGCCGGGGTGGAAACGGTGCTGGTGACGGCGGGTGCCAGTGCTCCGGAATCGGTGGTGGAATCGGTGGTCGACTGGCTGCGCGATCGGTTTGCCGCGGTGGTGCGGTCGGAGACTGTGCGGGAAGAGCGCGTCGTATTTCCTTTGCCGAAACCGCTCCGCGACACCGACGGACAATCCCGCGCGGCCTCCTCCCCTGCGGTTCGATGATCGCCTACAATTGCCGCCAAACGGCTGCGGGGAATGGCCGGGGCGGGGAGAGGCAGGGAACTTCTCCAGTGTGCCCTGTTGTCACCGACGCAACGGTGGGCTGAGGCTCGCCGTCGGTGCACGCGACACACGATCTCCTGGCGTGACAATGGGGTAGGTGCATGTCGACGCTCGAGGAAAAAACGCACGAACTGGCGGCCGGTTGGACGCGGCGCCATCTGCTGGACCTGGAAGGGTTGACTGCCGAGGAGATCGTTACGCTGCTGGACACCGCCGATCTGTTCGCCGCTCACTATCGCGCGTCGCGGGGCAAGTTGGGGTTGTTGTCCGGTCGGACGGTCGCCAACCTGTTCTTCGAGAACAGCACGCGGACGCGGAACAGTTTCTCGTTGGCGGCCAAGCGGCTCGGAGCGGACACGATCGAATTCTCCTCGGCGGGATCCTCCTTGGCCAAGGGAGAGACGTTTATCGACACGGCCAAGACGATTCAAGCCATGGGGGCCGACGCGGTGGTGACGCGCCATGCCACACCGGGAACGTCGCACCTGTTGGCCCAGCACCTGGCATGCAGCGTGTTGAATGCCGGCGATGGCCCGCACGAACACCCCACGCAGGGACTGCTGGACATTCTCACGATCCGTCAGCAGCGCGGCCGAATCGAGGGGGCAACCGTGGCTTTGGTGGGTGATATTGCTCATTCGCGCACGGCGCGGAGCAACATTTGGGGGCTAAAGAAACTGGGCGCGCACGTCATCGTTTGCGGTCCCGCCACACTGGTTTCGCGGCAGTGGGAGCAGTTGGGGATCGAAGTCGCCTACAGCCTGGACGCCATCCTGCCCCGCTGCGATGTGCTGAACCTGTTGCGAATCCAGTTCGAACGCCAGGCCATGCGGCCCTTTCCGTCCGTCCGCGAGTATGCCCTGCTGTATGCCATGAATGCCGAGCGGATTCGCCGCAGCAAACCCGACATCCTGATCATGGCACCCGGTCCGATCAATCGCGGGGTGGAGATCACCCCCGACGTGGCCGACGGCCCGCATTCGGTGATCCTGCAGCAGGTCAGCAATGGAATCGCCGTCCGCATGGCCGCTCTGTGGTTGTTGTTGAGCGGCGCCGACCCGCACGCTCCCTCGGCCGATCCCGCCCAGGGAGGAGGTGAGGCATGACCAGCGAGTCTTGGTTGATCGAAGGTGGCCGCCTGGTGAGCCCCGAGGATGGACTGGATCGAATCGGCAGGCTGCTGTTGGTCGATGGCTGCATCGCAGCGATCGATCCGGCCGACGGCGATCTGCCTGCTGACGTGCTACGGGTCGATGCGACCGATTGCATCGTAGCGCCGGGGCTGGTCGACATCGGCACCGATTTGGGGGAACCCGGCCGGGAGGAGGACGAAACGATCGAGACCGGCACGGCGGCTGCCTTGGCGGGTGGATTCACTTCGATCGCTTGTTCGGCCAGCACCGATCCGCCGATCGATACTCCCGCCGGCGTCGAGTTCGTGCGGCAAAAAGCGGCTCGGGCCAACCGTTGTCGCGTTTACGTGATCGGTTGCGTCAGCAAGGGACGGGCCGGCGAGGAACTGGCCGAAATCGGCAGTCTGGTCGAGGCAGGGGCCATTGCCCTGAGCGATTCGCCGAAACCGCTGTACAACACGGCCTTGTTGCGGCGGGCTTTGGAGTATTGCTTGATGTTCGACCGGCCCATCATCGACATGCCGGAAGTCCCCAGTTTGACCCGGGGAGGCGTGATGCATGAAGGGCTGACCCAATTGGTCCTGGCCCTCGCGCCGATGCCGGCCGAAGCCGAGGATTTGGCCACGTCGCGCGACTTGCGTTTGCTGGAGACCACCGGTGGCCGATTGCATCTAAGTTCCATTTCCACGTCGGGCAGCGTCGAACTGGTGCGCCGGAGCAAGGCGCGAGACACGGTCGTGACGGTTGGAATTCCAATCGCCAACCTGTGCTTCTGCGACGAACAAATGCGGTCGTTCGACGCCAGCTTGAAAGTCAATCCGCCGCTGCGCAGCCGCGACCACATCGACGCATGCCTAGAAGCGGTGGCCGATGGCACCATCGACGTCATCTCGGCGGGTCACCAGCCGCGGTCTTTGGAGAAAAAGATGCAGGAACTGGATGCCGTACCATTCGGCATGACGACCTTGGATACGGTATTGGCTCAAGCCCACACGTTCCTGGTTCGAAGCGGCCGGCTCGATTGGCCGCGCTTGATCCAATGCCTGTCGACGGCTCCGGCACGGATCCTGGGCATCGAGGGAGGTCGGTTGGCGGTGGGGGCGCCGGCGGATGTGCTGGTTTTTGAGCCTGGCCAGCGCTGGACCGTGTCCCCGGAGACATTGTGCTCTCGCAGTTGCAATACGCCGTTGCTGGGGCAGGAGTTGGAGGGGCGCGTCACCCACGTCTGGGTCGGAGGAGAAAAGAAACTGCGATGAGACCACTGGACGGGTGGTAGGGGCCGCGTGTTGCAAAAAAAAAAAACCGCCCAGCAGCGATAACTGCTGAGCGGCTATTAGCGAATCTTCCGACCGACGGCGGCAAAAACGGAGCCGCTGCGAGACTGGCGAAGATCGGGCGTGCTACTGCACCAGCCCACATGTGATCTTGGCCAACGCGAAAAATTGGTCCCTCTGCCGGATAAACCAGTCGGAAGTTCAGGCGGGCAATTAAGCCCACATTCCATCATAGATTGTAGTCCACCAACAGCAAGGTTGATCGACCGATAGCCGATGGGCCATTGAGCGATTTTCCGGAAAATGCGGGCGAAAACTGGGCGGTTTTCCCAGGACGCATCGAGTCGGAGGCAGGAAAACATCGAAATCGGGAGCGGCATGTGGAAACTCGGTTGAACGAGCGAGCGGCGGCGGTTGCCCGCCGAGTGATCGACGCGGCGGATGATCTGGGGGTCCACGTGGAACGCTTGTCTTGCGGGGCCCAGGTGTTGGATTTCGGCGTGCAGGCACCCGGTGGCTTGGGGGCGGGGCTGGAGCTGGCTGC
>RFIQ01000070.1 GCA_003695565.1 Planctomycetota bacterium
GATGGGGTTCGGTGGAAGGGGTGAAGGCCCCCCGCAAAGGTTCCAGCGGCCCGCCATACTCTTGGACATAGGCATCGGTTCGAGCCCGCAATTCTCGCAGCACGTCCGCATAGTCCGGATTCCCCGCCAGGTTGACCAACTCGTCCGGGTCGGACCGCAAGTCATGCAGGAATTCGAATCCCCCATGATCAATATAACGCACGTATTTGTATTCCTCGGTGCGCAGGCCCTCGAAAGCGGGAATGCGATTGCGTACGGCGAAGTGTTCGTGGAACGATTCCGTCCGCCAGTCCGCTGGCGTCTTTCCTTCGACGACCGGACGCAGGCTGCGTCCTTGATAACGCGGCGGCACCGAAACGCCGGCCCAGTCTAGAAAGGTAGCCGGCAGATCGACGTTTATAGCGATGGCGTCGGTAACCTGCCCTTGCTGTGCGGCCGGGACGCGTGGATCGACGATGATCAAGGGCACGTTGAGCGATTCTTCGAAGTGGGACCATTTTCCGGCCAATCCACGGTTGCCCATGTAGTATCCATTGTCGGCGGAGTAGACCACGATGGTGTTTTCGGCCAACCCGCGATCCTCCAATTCCTGCAGCAATCGCCCGATTGCCTGATCGATGCCCGCCACCATGCGATAGTAGGCGCGCATGTTGGTCTGGTACTTGTAAGGCGTATTCCATCGCCAAAAATACCGTTCGCGATTGATGGTCGTCTTCAGGAAGTCGGGCAGGCTTTCAAAAATGGTCGGATCCGCCAAACGCGGCTGCGGCATTTCCTGGTCGTCGAACAGCCCGTCGACCGCCCGGGGCCAGGGGAAATGGCCGATACCGGGGCGTCGGTCCCCGTCCTCGGCATGGCACGCATTGAACCACAAGTTGAGCGCGAACGGCTGGTCCGCGGGAACGCGCCGGATGAAGTCGATTCCCCGGTCGATGATCAGCTCGGTTTCGTGGCGCAAGGATCCATCGGGCTGAGGCTTGTAGTAGGGATTGCGAGAAATCGCCTCAAATTCATCGAAGTGTTCATCGGGGCGATACCCCTGCGGCATCTTGGCGTGCCACTTACCGAAAAAGCCGGTGCGGTAGCCGTGGTCACGCAAAATGTCGGTGTACAGTTCAGCGACGGCGGCAGGCCGCGCCAACTCGGGGTTATCGGGGGTTCCATAGGTGCGCCCCACCAGTCCGCTCAGCAGCGTGGTCCGGCTGACCCAACATATCGAGTGGCTTACCAGCGCGTGGCGAAAACGCGTTCCGCGGCTGGCCAGCGCGTCGAGGTTGGGAGTGTGGGCCAGAGCATCCCCATAACATCCCAACACGTGGCTCGTTTGGTCATCGGCCAACAAGAACACGATGTTCGGTCGGTCTGCGGCACGCGCGATATTGCCGACTTGCAAAATGCACGCCAGCACCATCCACCAGCATCGAGACATTATTTGCCTCCCTCGCTTTGGGGCTTCAAGTATTCATCGTTCAGTTTCCCGCAGGCCCACAACAGTCCTCGGGTAACCAGATCCAGATAGCGATCATCGGCGACCGTTTCGTTGTAATGCCCCAAGGTGGTGCTGAACACACGCGTGCCGCGGTAGTCGTTAACCCATGTCACCACTGCCTCGGTTCGCTGCTCGGTTCCTCGTCGGGTGACCACTTGCGAACCTCTTTGCAAGGGTGTGGCCGTCGGATAAATCTGGATGTTGTTGTACAGTTCCTCGTTGCCGGTGGTCCACGACTGCCACCCCAGCCCATGCAGAATCGGATGTTCCGCCGCGATCGTTTCGACCGGGATCGGCAATTTCGGGCCATGCCCACTGGATTGCAACCCCAGATACTCGAACCACATGGCGCGTTCGGAACCGAGCGCCGCCGGCTGGGTCGGCGGTCCGATGCGATAACAGTGCGCTGCGCAGTGCAAATTGACGCCGGGAATCCCGGCGCGGTGCGGGGCCAGCACGCCGGCGATGATTGCCGGATCGCTGATCTTGGCAGCGCACTCGTCGTGGATCACCACGTCATAGCCACGGGCATAATCGGGATTGCCGAAGATGGCCAGCTTAGGCGCGGTGGACGCATCGTCACTGTGGACCTGGTCCACCACGACATGGGCCCGCGCTTCGAGCCCGTCCTTCAATAAATCCTTCTGCGTCTTGTAATCGTGGCAACACCCTCCGGTGATCAGCAATACTTTCAATGGCCGGGGCGGCTCTGCGCTCCAGGCGGGCAAGCAACTTCCCGAGGCAATCCACGTTCCAAGCAGGAACAAGCAAGACCCCATCCAATACCTGCGAGCGGCCCAATCCGGTGCGGTCATGTGATACACCCTCGTTTCGTTATGCAAATATTTGAAAACAACGTAGATCGCCCTGCCCGAGCTCCCTCAGTGCAAGTTCCATGCGGCACCGGAAGCGGACGGCCCATCATACTCCGTAACACGAGACTCTGGGAGAAACCGCCATTGTACTCCAAGTCGAGCGCCAATTCGCTGTTCGACCTGCGTCGGGGCGCCCGTTCGCTATGCGTTCCGCGTGGGCAGCGCGTTTTGCTCAACCGACGACAGGGCGGAGGAGGATGTTGCGGTAGCGGACGGCCGTGTGATCGCCTTGCAGGTAGATTGGGCCCGGAAGCGTTTCATCGGCCGTCAAGGCACCATTGGTACATCCGGCGATGGGCTGGTTGTCGATGACTTTCTTTCCGTTCAAGACGACCGTGGCGTGTCGCTGCACCAGCGTCAAATCGTAGTGTTGCCAGTTTCCGCCTGGCAAACCTGCATTCTCCGAGGGGGCAATCCGACCGAAAATCGCGCCGACACCTTGAATGCCCTGCATGCGGCTGTCGCGATCCACCACCTGAGCTTCGTACATGCCGCGCAGGTAGATTCCACTGTTGCCACCGGCGGGGACGTTGAACTCGATCTGTAAATTGAAGTCGGTGAACTCGGCGATGGTGCGCAAGTTGCCGTACCGGGAATAGGGCTGAAAATCGAGCTTGGGCGTCGCATTCACCAGCTCGCCATTTTCCGCTTTCCAACCATTGATTTGCGCGGGATTCGTCAGAGTCCATCCATCCAGGTTGCGTCCGTTGAACAGCCGCTGAGGAGCCCCAAACCGAACTCGGGTCAGATCCGGTCGCGGCGGCAAAGGCGGCAGACGCTTACCATGGAAGATGGTGGAGCTGGCGGGTCGAGTCTGCGTGGCAGGCGTAACCAGTTCGATGGTCATCGCAGCTCCCGCGACCTGCGCTTTGTGAAGGCACGCCACGCGCGGCCCAGTCGGCGGCCCGCCGGGGAACTCTGGCGGGCCGATTCGCAGCATGCGCTCGAACAGCAGCGTTTCTCCCTGGAAGTGCACCTTCCGCAACTGTTTGGGGGATCCCACCGTCCACAGCTCTCCGTCCGGCTGTCCCTGCTCCTCCCAGAGGCTCAACCATCCGGCGGCCCCATCCGGCATCCGCAGCGCCCAGTTGCCCCAAAACGCCTCGCGACCCATTGGCGGTTCCGGATGCATTCCCCATGCGTGGCGCGCGACCCGATTCGGTGCTACTGCCAACGCTCCGGCAGGGACGATCCCCCACTGTAGGAACCTTCGTCGATTCGTCGCCATCATTCCTCTTCTTCATTACACGATTACACGGCAGGTTTTCCGAACACTGGGTGCTCAATGCGAGTACCTCGCTTGGGTTATTCTAGCAGAAATCGACGGCCCGGTGCTTCGCCTCAGCGCGGCCCGCCACTGCCGCCTCGGATCTCGGACAGCCCCCACCAAATACCGGCAGAATGGCACAGATTTTGCGGTGAGAATGCTCAACAGGATGTCTACGGAACGCCGCGATTGAAGGTAGGACAGGCGTTCATAGGACAACGATGCAGACACTCATTGAGAGGCAATTGGAGGTTTCGCGATCATGTCCCTGCAAGCGCTGGAAGAAAAAATTGTACGCCTGGAGAAAAAGCTGGAGAAACTCGAGCACGACGTGGCTGAGCATCTGCGCGAAGCGGTACGGGGCGAGGATGCACCGCTGGAAGAAAAGGCGCCGCGCGTATCGTGGGCGCTGGTGTGGTTCGCCTATCCAATCGCGCTGATATTATTCACGCTCGGTGCTGCCGCCGGCGCGAGCTACTACTGGACCCACTGACGCCAAGCAGACCACCGCGCACTGGTTTCAACCATTGGCGGACGGTTTGAGGCTAAAATAGCCAGGTGCTCGACTGATGCAGAGCCCCGGTTATCTCACCGCGCCCATGGCGATGCGAGGGTCAAATAGCGCGGTGACGGTGCAGTCCAATTGCGAGTCGCGGCAGGAACTTCGGCGAATCGGCCACGCAGGGGAGGAGATCGGCGGTGGAGAGAGAAACGCATTCCAACACTCCAGAGGCTCCCTCCGAAGCCACCGACCAGCCCGGAGGCGAGAGGCGCCGGCGGGTGCGAAAGAAACGCTCCGATCGCCTGCTGGACCTGCTACGTCGGTACGACAGCGTGGTCATCTTGATGCACGACAATCCTGATCCCGACGCCATTGCCACCGGCTGGGCCGTGCTGGAGATCGTCCAACAGCGGTTGGGCCTTCCGGTACACCTGGTTGGCGGGGGAGCCATCGTGCGGGCAGAGAATAGGTTCATGGTTCAGGTGTTGCGGCCCCCTCTGGAGCTGATCGGCTCGGTGCCCCGGCATGGCCGCACGGCCGTCGTTCTGGTGGATTGCAGCGCTCAGGCACGCAACTTCCTGAACTGCCAAGGTGAAGGAGTGCACATCGTCGCGGTAATCGATCACCACCAACAACTCGATTCTGCGATCAAGTTGCCCTTTCAAGACATTCGCCCCAAAGTGGCAGCCTCGGCCACCATCGCCAGTTCCTACCTGCGCGAGCAAGATATCCGCCCTTCACGGGAACTGGCTACAGCGCTGCTCTATGCCCTGCGTTCGGAGACGCGCGGTTATCAAACGCACTTCAGTCGCGCCGATCGGGCCGCTTTGAACTGGTTGACCCCGCAGGCCGATCCATCCATCCTGGCGCAAATCGAGGACGCGCCGCTGGCCCGCAGCTATTACAGTGACTTGACGCTGGCACTGCAGAATACTTTTCTCTATGGCAACGTGGCGTTCTGCCTGTTGCCCCATGCCACGGGAGCCGAGATCGTGGGCGAGGTGGCGGATTTGCTAATTCGATGCGAATCCATCTCGCGCGTTCTATGTGGTGCCCAGATCAATGGCAACATTGCCATCAGTGTGCGTACCGATGCCAGCGGTGGCGACGCAGCCGTTCTCGTACGCGATACCCTGCGAGGTATCGGTCGCGGGGGAGGGCATCGCAACCGCGCGGGAGGCATCATCGTCGGCCACAACCAGGATGACGCAGTGCCTTTGCCGGAGGACTTGCAAGAGGAGGCGAACGATGGGGAGCCAGCCACGGTTCGAGACGTTTTGCTGCGGCGCTGGTTGCGCGTTTGCGGAGTCTCTGACGTCCCCGCCGAGCGGTTGGTCCCGCGGCACGAGATCATCTGCCACCTGCCCTGAAATCCGCCGCGTGATTTCGCCGCTCAACGGGCGGAGGCACGCCGCAGCTTTTCAAACTCAGTAATGATCTTACCACCTCGAAACACGGTCACCGTACCAGTCGATTCGCTGACCGTAACGGCAACCGAGTCGGTCACCGCGGTGATGCCAGCGGCGGCATGGTGTCGGGCCCCTAATCCGCGTGGCAAGGAATACTCGTCTTCGTCTTGCAGCGAGGTCTTAAGAAACGCCCCGCAGGTCTCGATCGTGCCGTCGCCACTGATGATGAAAGCCCCGTCGATCGTGGACAACTCCTTGACCGTCTCCTCCAAGGCCGGATCCAGGACCGACCGTTCCTCCGGCGGATACCCGCGAAACGGATTAATGATCAACTGGCGAGACAGGGACATGACGCGCTCGGAATCTCCGATGACAAACAGGGCTCCCACCGGTTTGCCCTCACGTCCTTCGCTGCCCAATTCGGCCGCAATGTCAATCACTCGTTCAACGACCTCCGGACGCACTCCTTCCGGCAGGTAACTCTCATCACCGGTGGGAAGCAACCCTTCTGTTTCGCCGCCGATCTCCGTCACATGCAACGTGTCGAACTGCGGACCGTTCGGTTCGCCGAGCAGGAACGCGACGACATCCCCGGTGTGGATCAAGCCCTTGGCAAAGGCCAGAAACAAAGCCACTCGGGCCTGCCCCATGCGGCTCAAGCGCACGTTGGGTACACGGACGAAGCAGCGCCCCTCCAACTCGGCCGCATCCTGCTCTTGATCGGTCTGCAACACCAGCACCGCCCGCTCACCCATCCGCGCGATCGCTGCCTCCAGTTCGTCGGTCAGCGTGTACGCGTACACGAAGAACTTGGATGCATTGCACTCGAATGCCACGTCGATCGCATGTCGGATGAGCGAGGAAGTGATCGCCCGTTGGGTATCGCTGGCCATCATCTGGATCCTTTACCGAAGCGGTGCGCGGGGAAAGGTCTTGTTCCGAAGGTCTCGTTAGGCATTTGAGTTTGGCATCTCGTTGCCGGAAAACAACCCCTGCGCCGTCCGCCCGGTTTTCGACGCGTGGAGTCACGCCTCCGCCGCGCCGTTGCGTTGCAGGAACTTCCGCTTGAGCAAATCCCAATCCGCCTCCACTCGACCGCCGGTCGTCTCATGTTGCTTTGACCAGTTGCGAAGCAAATCCAGACAGGCATGGTCGATGTAGCTGAGGCGACTGGCATCGACCTCCAATACCGCGCCGGCCGGGACGCGTTCCAAGCCGCGGGCCAGCCGTGGCAGGCGGACGAACGTGGCCGCACCCGACAACTCCAGCCGCACCCGATCCTCCCCTATCGGCTCCAGCCGCACGTAGAGTTGCGCAAAGGCATTGAGCAGTTTCAGTGCCGCCAGAATGATCCCAACCACCACACCGGTCAGCAAATCGGTGAAGACGATGGTGGCAACGGTTGCCAGATAAATCAGCACTTCGCCCACACCGAATTCCCACAACTCCTTGATCGATTTGGGATTTACCAGCTTGTATCCCGTATAAACCAGGATGGCCGCGAGCGCCGAAGTAGGGATGTTGCGCAGTACGAACGTCAATCCGGCCACGAAAACCAACAGCCAGACTCCGTGCAAGATCGCCGAGAACCGTGTGCGTGCCCCAGCCAACACGTTGGCCGAACTCCGGACGATGACTCCCGTCATCGGCAATGCCCCCAACACGCCACAGATCATGTTGCCCACTCCCTGTGCCATCAATTCTTTGTCATATCGCGTTCTCGGTCCTTGATGCATTTGATCGACTGCCGTAGCGCACAACAGGGTTTCGGCACTGGCCACGACGGCGATGAGCAATCCCGCCTGCAGGATCTCCATCCAGGAGACACTTTGCACTACCTCCCAGCTAGGAAAGTGCAGGTCGTCCAACAAGTTGTCGGGGATTTCCACGTAGACGACCGGCAAGGTCAAGCCCGCAGCGAATACCGTTCCAGCAATTACCCCCGCCAAGGGCCCCGGGATAACCTTCAGCCGTCCTCGCGCAAAGGCTTGCCAAAGGAGCAGCACGGTAATCGTCAGCAGCCCGAGCAACGCCGCCAGATGGTGGTTTTTTTGGCTATTGAGGAATTCCTGCAGCGCTTGTTCTACAGCGACTTGCGTTGCCAGAATATCGGCAACCGCTCCGCTTTCCAACGCCTGCTGGGCGGCCAAAGCTGCCGTCAATGCCGTTTGCGCCGCAGCATGGATCCTCTTCGCCCGATCGCTGTCCTGGTCCGTGGTCTCGAATTCCTCCAGCCTCATTACGACCGACGCCAATTGGGAAACGATTTCTCGTTGCTCTTCCACGAACGGTTGCAGTTCCTGGGGATCGATCGCTTCGATGCGTTCCTGGTCCGCTGCGGGCCCGTGGGCGATTTGGTGCGGAATGCGTTCGGCCAGCCGCTCGTGCAAACTGATTTGTCTCCGATGCACCTCGCCCGTTTCCTGCAACATGTCGCGCCGAAAGCGTCGCGAGGGCGCGTCATTAAACTCGGGAATCGCCAAACCTTTGATAATCGCTTGCGGTATGGTGATCAGATTTTCAATCCCACTGCTTTTCGGACGATCGTCCACCATTACATGGAATTGACTGGAAAAGATCAGCACCCCGATCCCCGCCAACATGCCTTTGATCACCGCAGGCGACACGGCTCGAAACCACTGCCCCAGTTTGCAAGCGCCTGCCACCAATTGGATAGCACCGGCAACCAACACGATGATACCCAGCGTCTCCAGCCCGTACTTCTGCACAATTTCGTACACGATAACGGTCAACCCGGCCGCAGGACCGCTGACCTGCAGCGGACATCCACTCAGTGCTCCCACCACAATTCCGCCCACGATCCCAGTGATCAACCCAGCCGCAACCGGTACCCCGGATGCGATCGCAATCCCCATGCACAGCGGAAGGGCGACCAGGAACACGACGATCGACGCGGGCAAATCGTGAGCGATGATCTCGCTCCAAGTCAGATTTGTGTAACCGGTAGACTTCTTCATCAGGTAACTTCACTCCGTGGAGAATATTTGCTTCGGCCGTATTGCTGGTGACGATCTTCCATTCCAGGCTCGTCGGACCTGCCCACACGATCGTGTCGGCGCGACTTGTCTTTGCCGCATTTTGCTGTTCACGGGGGTGGTTAAATTGCCGGAAGCTGCGCTGTGACTCGCCCCGGCAACGCCTTTGCGTTTTCTACAGGCACGAACTGATTCTCAGCCGCATCGTATCCAAACACTTGACCCGTTTCGAACTTGTAGACCCAGCCATGCAATTTCAATTCACCGCGGGCCAATGCTGCAGCCACACTGGGATGCGTCCGCAGATTTTCCAATTGCACCAGCACGTTCTCCTCGACGGTGGCTGTCAAACGCGCCGTCTCGTCGGTGATGTGCTGGTAGTTCTCATGAATGATCCGACCAGTGCTCTCGGCGTGGGTCAACCACTGCTTGACCGCCGGCAATCCTTCGAGTTTCTCCGGGTGCAACAAACCGCTCATCGCCCCGCAGTGAGAGTGACCGCACAAGATGATGTCTTTGACATTGAGCACGCTGACCGCGAACTCGATGGTGGCCGCTTCACCACCAAAGATCGTCCCATAGGCGGGGACGATGTTGCCTGCATTGCGCATGATGAACAATTCGCCGGGCTCGGTTTGCGTCAGCAAACTCGGGTCGATGCGTGAATCCGAACAGGTGATAAACAACGCTAGGGGTTGCTGTCCTTGAGCCAGGCGTTCAAACAGCTCTCGCTGGTTGGAGAAAATGGTGGTTTGAAATTGGTGAATCCCGTCAACAAGCTTTTGCATGGTAGTTCTCCCTTGGAGATTGGCGTGCCAATATCTACGATGATTTCAGTTCACAATGCTACAGTTCCGCCGCTTGCTCGCCGACCCCGCACCCAACCGCAATCGGTGCCTGCAGGGGGCTCCCTTCCTGGCTCCTCAACCGCGTCGGATGGCGCATGCAGCAAAACAAATATAAGAAAGGTCGATTGCCCCGCCGCCGGACGAGGGCAGCAGGCGGCCAACGAAATCGACCGTGATCAACAGCGCAGTGGCGCCAAAGAAGTGGGGTTGGTGGGAATACGATGCCCCACACCAAGCCGACAATATCTGCGGCCATCACGCGTACCAACTCGCCGCCCCTCTTGATGCGACTTGCTGGCCCACAGATCGCCAACAAGGTTGCGTCGTCGGCCGTCCGAATGTTGCTGCGCAAGCAGGCCCTCTTCGCCCGATTCGGACTGCCGTTGCTCGGTGGGGTCGTCTTCGACCCCCATCGGTACCGGGAAGGTGCCAACGCACGCCGCACAAAATAGGCTGACCAGACATAGCCCAATCCTGGCAATGCAGCAGGTTCGCACTAGCAGTCGCATGGTGACCATGGAGTGATCGTTACCGTCCGGCGAATCGAACATGTGGAAAAGTGGTCTCGTTCCAACGCGGGTCGGATGGACGTCGACGCGCAGTCACCCGCGTGGCGACCGGTCCCTCAGCAGGCTTCCATTGTTCGCAACTGCGTCCACCTGAGCAAGACCACTCCCGGCAATCGGTGATCTGGTAACCGGCGCAATCGGCGAACGGGGGAACCTGGCGGGATGGGATCAGCCAGCCCCGCTCTTCCGGCGGAAGCGGTTGACGGTCCGCCACGCCGCTGCCCCGGCGAGGACAACGTGGGAGCGGGCGTTCAAAAATCGAGCTGCGCGCGGGTCACCACCGTATCGGCCCGGTTGCGGCCAAGCCCCGGGGTGTTCAAGTCGGAGTAGATGTAGTTGAGTTGGAACTTCGTATGCGGGTTCAAGTACCAGTTCACTCCGGCAGTCCAATTGTTCAACCGGCCGCCGAGAATGTTTTGATCGTTGAAATCCAAGTAGGAATATCGAGCGGCAATCTCCACGGCCCCCAACCCTCCCTGCCGTCCAACGCTGCACAGGGGCTGAATCCGTCCGAAGACCCCTGCTGCGTGGTCGTACGGACGCACCTCGCCGGTCAGGAAATAACCGATTTGGGTCGACACGCCGGGCAGCGTCACCATGGGGCCGCCGCTCTGATCGACTTGAGCATAGAACAGTTCCGTTTGCGTATGCAGAGACCCCAGCACCGTTGCCAGTTCCGCATTGAACAACCTGGCGTTGTCCGCGGTGAGGGTGCCGGTATCCACGAATGGAGGAACGACTCCGGGAACGCCCGGAGGAACCCCGCCGCCTACTTCCTGCACGAAAACTTCCGGTTGGCTCGAATATCGAAACTGATCGTTGGCCGGGTCGATGTAGCTGAATCCGCTCCCGACATGCATCAAGACGGATCCGTGATGGCGATCGATCAGCAAGCCGGTAGTTCTGGTGGCCAGGCCGTAACCACCATCATCGCCGACGTTGCCTCCATAGACATCCGTGGGAAAGCGGAAACCGGAAATGGCCCACGTCACTTCATCATCCAGGGCCTGGCCATGCAACATCGCACCGATTTGCCGGAACGGCAAGAAGGCAAACGGAAGGCTACGTTCGATGAATGTCAAGTCCTTAACGCCGGTTTGACCATCCATACCGAACGGTTGACGGTACTGCCCCACGCGAAGTTTTCCGCCCAGCGGCGCGTCCTCGACTTCCAGCCATACGTCCATGAAGCTGGGACGACCAGGAAAGGCGAAGTCCATTTCCAACATGTACGCTACATTGTCCCACGCTTTGCCCGTACCAGCTAACCGAGCGCGACGAAAATCCGCACCGTCCTGTATGTCGCCGACCGCTGTGCGATTCAATGCGGACTGAGAGAACCAGGCCGCATCGGCCTGAAAAAAACCAGTCAAACGTACCTCCGGCCACCTCGACGCTGCGGAGGGTGCCGACCGGTATGCCGCGGCAAACTGCACGGAATCATCAGCAGCATACTCCCCTGCCGCCTCCGAGTTGTCTTCACCGGTCGCCGGCACCGCCGGATCAGAGGCACCGCCCTTCTCCTGACTGGCCGCAGGCGGTTCGTCGCGCGGCAGATCGCTCATCGATAGCGTCACGCCCAGTTCGCGATTCCCATCTGGGAGGGGTGGGAGTTGCGGAGGCTGGGCGTTGGCCGTTGCAAAGGTAATGGCGAATATCCAGGCGACGCCCAATCCCCGACAGATACTTGCACTCATCATTCCCTGATCTCCCTGCATTAAGCTGCGCATACGCCGGCCCTACCGATCGGTCGCATGCCATGGTTGGACGCGTTTGGATCGATCACAGTGCATGATCCCGGGCCGCCCACGGTGACGCAGTTCAGCACGCACCCTGCCCATCCGGATTCCTCATACACCAAGCTCGCCTCGCACGACAAGCCGAATCGAGATACGGATTCCCGGCCTCCCGGCCAGCGGATACCCCCGAGGGCAATCGATGGAGCTAACCAGGCCATTTCCGACCGGGAGCGGAGAATCAATCCATTCGAAAGGGATCCTCCTCGCGCGCATCGGGCAAGGGGCGCCGGCGTTCGATCCAGGCGATCACCGCATGGAGGAGGTTGACCAGAAACGCCAGGAAGAGGGGCGCCACATAGCAATAAAGCGTGAAGATGAGCTGAAGGCGCCGCTCGTTGGTGCCGCCTCCCCCTGAGTCGGGGCGACCAAGCCAGGCGTTCAGCTCGGACGAAATCGCTGGTACGCGCAGAGCGTTAAAGACCAGCATGCCGAACCCGGCCGCCACCACCATCAGCATCATCACCAGAATGCTGCGAAACCCGAAACGGAATCTGGGCGGAGGCCGAAAGGGAGAACCTGGATCAGTGGCTGGTACTTGCATCGCAACTCGCTTTCACTGGCATCGGCGGGCGGTGGGGCTCAAGCCTGTCAGAGATTGAATCTAGCTTCTCTTAGGGGCTGTGACCAGCGATGGCCGAGGGCAACGCGCACGCCACCGCAACCAGAGTTCAAATCCAATGTGTCCACCTTGGCTCTCGCAGTCCGGACCGGAACGATTTCGCGTCAAGCCCTGCTTGGCGTTTTTTCGTCGCATGAATCGTTGATCACGTGCATTTTGGTTCCGTGGATACGGCCGCTGGCAAGGGGGGAATATTCGCCACTAAAGACCTGCGATGGTCAGCTATCATCCACCGGGTAGGGACTTCCTGACCCTGGACAACAGAGGCTCGCATCAAGCGCCTAAACTGCACGTTTTGCCTACAATTGCAATGCATTTCCTGTCATGGGAGGGGGCAGGAGTTTTTCGGGAAAAACAAAAAAATTTTCTTGACTTGGTAGCGAATGGGTGAATAATCGCTTCGAAGGAAAATTTGCCATTAAGAATTTTCTGCGATAGCGAACGATTGTTCGCCTGGCAGCGTCTAGATACATATGGGGAAACAACCTGAGTCGGCAGTTTCGCCATTGGGTTGGTAATCGAAGGTACGAAGGACACAATCATGAGCGACGTATGCAAGAACGTATTTGAGGCCATTCTGAAGTATGGCCACGACGAGGATTTTGATCCTCAAGCCAACGAAGATTTTCTGCCAACCGATGCTCCCGCCGGATCTCCCGAGAAAATCGAGATCCTGCGTCAGCGGGTCGAGCGGGGACAACCGTTGTGGCACCGCGACGACCGGGTCGATTACGCTGGCTTGACCGGCGCAATCCGTCCTCGGGAGTAGGTTCGACGGACGGTCGGCCTGGCTCGGCCTGTTGTTGAGCCGCACCAAAACCACGAACCCAGCCTGCGTCACTGCGTCGGCTGGGTTTTTCTATGCGCTGAGAAAAGGGAACGGCAGGCCCTGCCGGAACGAAATAAACGCCTTGGTGTCGGCTGGGATTTCTTGCGCTCTGCCCTAACTGGCCGTCGGGAGCCTAGGTGTTCGGTGGGATTTTGGAGGGATGCGAGGCGGTTCCCCCCGCGCCCCTGGAACAGCACGATATAATCTGAGTAATCGGCATCAAGGCCCGTTAGCCTCGAGCCCGCCAACCCAACCACCCCCACCCACGCGAGCGGACCGGCGAGCCCCCTGGTTCTGCTCCCGACGTTTCAGTTCCGCTGGCCAGGTGGCCAACGTCCTGCACGACCTAGGAGCGACCAGAGATGGTGTGCGTTCAACCTTGGCTGATCCGAGCATTCTTGCCAGCGTGTGTTTCCGCGGCTTTGGCCGGTTTCATCCTTTCCTCATGTGGGATGCGAGCACTGGCCGAAGAGCAATCGGCAGGTCCCCCGGACGCCATGCTTGAACTGGCCCGCCAGACCTGTTTGGACTGCCACTCGGGAGCGGCAGCCGAAGGCGGTTTTGACATGGATTCGATCGTCGGGGCTCCGTTGGCCCAGCACCGCAATGCGTGGGAGCGCGTGGTGAAGAAGTTGGTGACTGGGCAAATGCCTCCCGCCGATTATGATGCCGCCGATCCGCGAGACATCCAAAATGCATCTGCGGCCTTAGTCGCTCGACTCGACGCGCTGTATGCCGAGTCCCCTGTACCTGGGCGGACAGAATCGTTTCGGCGTTTGACACGGTACGAATATGGCAACGCGATCCGCGATTTGCTGG
Organism: Planctomycetota bacterium; assembly: GCA_003695565.1. Taxonomy (GTDB): domain Bacteria; phylum Planctomycetota; class Planctomycetia; order Pirellulales; family Pirellulaceae; genus Aureliella. Next base: position 14,022 of record RFIQ01000070.1, read on the forward strand.
ATCTGGAAATCGATGTCACCGAGTTGTTGCCAGCCGATGAAGCCAGCCATGGATTCGACAATATCACCGTGGGTGATCTGTCCCCCACGCTGGTGAATCGGTACCTGGCCGCTGCCCAAAAGATCGCACGGTGGGCGGTGGGGAGCACGGTTCTGGCACCCGAAGGGAAGACGGTGCGGATTCGCCCCGATGTAACGCAGGAATGGCACGTGGATGGCCTACCGCTGGGAACGCGGGGTGGCACGAAAGTGCGGCACTTTTTTCCCAAGAGCGGCTTCTATGAAATGGAGATGCGGTTGACCCGCGACCGTAACGAACACGTCGAGGGGCTGTCGGAGCCGCACGAACTGGAACTGGCCATCGATCTCCAACGAATCAAACTGTTCACTGTGCGGCCGCCGCGCGGGGCCAGATCGGATGGGGAGTACAGTCAGGTCACCCACGAGAATGTGGACCGCCACCTGCGGACCAGGGTATTCGTCGAAGCCGGAACCCATGAGGTCACAGCAACATTTCTGAAAAAGCCTTGGTCCTTGCTGGAGACGACACGTCAACCACTGAATGTGCATTTCAACATGTACCGCCACCCGCGGATCAGTCCGGCCCTGTTCGAAGTTTCCATCACAGGGCCCTTTGAGTCGCAGGGGGTAACCGAAACGCCCAGCCGCCAGAAGATTTTTATTTGCTACCCCCAGACGCCTGAAGAGGAACAGGCCTGCGCGCGGCGCATCCTCGGGCGGCTGGCTCGTCGAGCCTATCGCCGCCCGGTTACGGAGAACGATTTGATCACTCCGATGCAACTGTTTCGCCAGGCTCGGCAAAGCGGTTCTTTTGATGAGGGAATCGAATTGGCGCTCAGCTCGATCCTCGTCAGCCCTCATTTCCTGTTCCGCGTCGAACGCGAACCGGCGGACTTGGAAGCGGGAACCCCGTATCGCGTCACCGACCTGGAACTGGCCAGCCGATTGGCCTTCTTTCTGTGGAGCAGTCTGCCCGACGAACCGTTGTTGATGGTGGCCCAAGACGGTCGGTTAAGCGATCCCGAGGTCCTGGCTGCTCAAGTCCGCCGAATGCTACGCGATGAGCGGAGTCGGGCGTTGGTTGAGAACTTCGCCGACCAGTGGTTGTACTTGCGCAATTTGGATTCCATCACGCCGGACGCCCGATTGTTCCCGGACTTCGACGACAATTTGCGCCAAGCTTTTCGCCGCGAAACAGAGCTGATGTTCGAAGATGTGCTGCGGCATGACCGCAGCGTCGTCACCCTGCTAGAATCCGACTACACGTTTTTGAACGAGCGGTTGGCGAAACACTACGGGATCCCGCACGTGTATGGCAGTCGTTTTCGTAGAGTCGCATTGGATCCCTCCAGCCATCGTGGGGGCCTGTTGCGGCACGGCAGCATCTTGACCGTCACTTCGTATGCCACCCGGACGTCGCCCGTCATTCGAGGCAAGTGGATTCTAGAGAACATCCTGGGGACACCCTCACCGCCCCCGCCACCCAACGTACCATCTTTGGATGACAAAGTGGTATCGGCTCGACTGCCGATTCGCGAGCGATTGGCGGCGCATCGTGCAGATCCGGCCTGTGCATCCTGTCACAACCTGCTCGATCCGGTCGGCTTCGCTCTGGAGAATTTTGACGCGGTCGGCCGGTGGCGGGAGTTGGAGAACGGTCGCCCCGTGGACGCATCGGGCGGATTGCCGGATGGCAGCCGATTCGACGGGGTCGACGGACTGGAACGCGGTTTGTTGGCTCGTCCCGAGATCTTTGTTACGACGCTGGCCGAGAAACTGCTGACCTATGGCATCGGTCGAGGTTACGAACCGACCGACGGTGCCGCCATCCGCAGCGCCGTTCGCCGGGCCGCTCGAGACGACTACCGGTTTTCCAGCCTGATTTTGGGGATCGTGGAAAGTCCTGCATTTCAAATGCGGACGGCCGTCGGATCCCAGGGGACGGACACTGAACGGGAGACGCGATAATGAGCAAACGAATACTCTGGCAGCGATGGTTCACGCGATGCCTTTCTCCCGTAGCCGTGTTGCTGATCAGCGGTGCCGCCGCGGCTGCCGAGCCCGATGCGACCGCATTGTGGCAGATGGCTCAGTCCCAAAACTGGTCGGCGCTGCTCGAAAGGGTGCAGCCAGGCACCTCGGTCCAGGCGGCATCACCCGACGGCACGACGGCGCTGCACTGGGCCGTGTATTACGACCAACCGAGCGTCGTCGAACGCTTGATCGATGCAGGCGCTGACGTGCAGGCTGCCAACCGCTACGGTGTACGCCCCTTGTCGATCGCTTGCCAGAACGGCAACACAGCCATCGTGAAAATGTTGTTGGAGGCAGGAGCGGATCCCGATACCGCGCTGCCGGGCGGGGAGACGGCGCTGATGACGGCGGCCCGAACCGGTGTACCAGGGCCGGTACAACTGTTGATCGAACATGGGGCTGACGTTGGTGCAACGGAACGCAAAGGCCAGACCGCCCTGATGTGGGCGGCGGCAGAGGGGAACGTCGAGGCTGTCGACCTGTTGCTCAAAGCCGGTGCGGACCCGCGGAGAAAACTGAAGTCCGGCTTCACCCCATATTTCTTCGCTGTGCGTGAAGGGCGCCAAGCGGTGGTGCAGCGGTTCTTGTTGGCCGGCATCGACCCGAACGAAACGATGGCGCCCGAACGAAAAACCAACGGCGGGCCCAAGGAAGGTATGTCCGGTCTGATCCTGGCCACGTTGAACGGGCATTTGGAATTGGCCTTGGAGTTGGTGCGAGCCGGGGCGGACCCCAACGACAAGCGTGTCGGCTATACAGCGTTGCACGCCATTACGTGGGTTCGCAAGCCGCTGCGGGGCGATGGCGATCCTCCCCCACAAGGATCCGGCAAGGTCACCAGCCTGGACTTTGTGCGGCAAATGGTTGCCGCCGGAGCTGATGTGAATGCACGGCATGGAAAAGCCGCGGCCGGCAACCTCAGGTTGAACAAGACCGGCGCGACCCCCTTCCTGTTGGCGGCGGAAACGGGTGACCTTCCTCTGTTGAAACTGTTGTTAGAGCTCGGCGCCGACCCACACTTGCAGAACGTTGACCATTGCACCCCCCTGTTAGCCGCGGCCGGCGTCGGAGTGCTGGGAAACGGAGACGAGTCGGCGGGTACAGAAGAAGAGGCGATTGCCACCGTGCAGATGATGCTGGACCTGGGCTTGGACATCAACGCAGTGGATGACAACGGCAACACGGCCATGCACGGCGCGGCCTTCAAGAGCTGGGTCCACCTGGTGCATTACCTGGCGCAACATGGAGCGGACATCCGAGTCTGGAACCGCCCGAACGTCCGAGGGTGGACGCCATTGGATATTGCCCGAGGACACCGGCCGGGAAACTTTCGGCCGTCTCCTGAGACGATTGTCGCTATCGAATCGGTGATGCGATCCGCCGGGGTCGAGCCATCGGCACAAAAACCGTAAGCGGTCGCCGGCCGACTCGGGGTAAGCAAGAGAGAACGGCCGTACCCTCAAGCCAACCCCCGCTGTTCGAAGGGGCGAGCGGCGGCGGAGCTCAGGGGCATCCTTGAGATAACTGTCCAGTCTGAAGCCTGACCCTCCGAGTCGGGGCCTTCGTTGCCCGACTTAGAGAGTCAGGCATTGGCGTGATGCGACCGTTATTTCCGGGCCGTTCCTTAATACCGAGGCCGATTGCGGATGAGCGGAATTGCAGGTGCGCAGTCA
>RFIQ01000071.1 GCA_003695565.1 Planctomycetota bacterium
GATACGTATCAATCAGCTTTTCGAATGCCACGGCATCGTCCTGCTGCACGCGCAACATCAATTGCACGTCCGGATCGACTTTTGCCGATCTGACACCCTGTTCCGCGTAATCAACCAAACTCATTCCTCGCGCCGCTGGGAGTCGCGGTGCCCCGCCCGCGCGTTCGAGGACACCGCCTGCAGATCGGTCGTGTAAGCGTGCCAATTCCACGAATTCGACGGCGAATCAATGGGAGGTCATGGCTACCCTGCCGCGTCTCGATTCACTGCGGGCCTGGTGCGCATCGGCCATTTCTCCTGCATGCAAGGCACATATCTAGTCTACGTTGGTCATTCGGCGGAATCCAGCAGTCACCTGTATGTTAGCGGTATGTCTAGCCCCGCACGGCACCCCATGTGAAGTCCCGTCGGGGGGCCTATCCGCATTAATAACACGGACCGCTATACTAAGTTTCGGGCAGCCCCAACCGACTTTTTCGTCACCCCGTCTGTGGGGGGCGACCGAGATGGCGTCGCCCGGATTCGAGAACTGCCACCGTGACTGTTGGAGAAGGAATGAAAGCTGTCGTGCGCGTCATCCGGGGTACCGCGTCGGTGCGAGAGTTACTCCTGGACTCGAACCAACCGGTCCGCGTTGGACGTGGCAGCGGTTGCCAACTACGGCTCTCCGATCCCCTCTCCTCCCGTACCCACGCCATCATCGCACGGGAGGCAAATCAATGGGTGCTGTCGGATGCGGACAGCCGCAATGGAACGCTGGTAAACGAGCGTCGCATTTCCATCCAGCGGTTGAAAAAAGGGGATCGGATACGTATCGGATCGACCGAACTGGAATTTGATCTGGTAGAGGCCGGTCCGGACGACTTGAGCAGCTCCGGCCAGACCCTGGTCATGGAAGCCGTCGTGGCAGGGGATGCCAGCGGCGTCAATTCCCTGAGCGTGTTAGCGACCAAGCAGCGCAGTCAGGACATGCTGGATCTGTACCAGCTCAGCATCGGATTGCTGCGTTGCACCTCACCGGAGGAGGTCGCCCAAAAAGGGACCGAGATGCTGCGGGTCCGGACCGGTGCGGCAGTGGCCGGGTTGTTTTGGGTGGACGAAAACGGGGGCCTGCAACCGCAGTTCATCGTGCCGGAAGACATGGCTGAAAACATGGCTGGAGAGGTCGCGTTGAATCCCAAGCTGACCGAACGCGTCCTGCAGGAACGCCGCGCGGTGTGGGTCAACAACCCTTTGGCCGGCACGGGCCGAGCGTCCTGGGCGGACATCATGTGTGTCCCGCTGATCAATGGAGAGACGACCATCGGTGCTATCTTGCTGTACCGTCAGCAGGAACGATTCGAACAGGTCCATTTCGACTTGGCCATTTCGGCTGGCAATATGTTGGCCGTCGCGCTGGAGAGCGCTCGGTCGCAAGCCACCCTGTCGGCTGAACACCGAAGATTGCAGGAGCTAGTGGGCGATTTCAGCGAGTTGATCGGCGAAAGCAGCGAGATGCTCAAGTTGAAAGAGCGGATCACTCGCGTGGCCCGCGCCAGCGGATGCGTGCTGGTGCGCGGGGAAAGCGGGGTTGGCAAAGAGTTGGTGGCCCGCGCCGTGCATCGCAACAGCCCGCGGGCCGACCGTCCCCTGCTGTGCGTGAACTGCGCCGCTATCCCTTCCGAACTGATCGACAGCCAGCTATTCGGACACAAGAAAGGGGCATTCACCGGGGCGGACCAGGACCATCGCGGGTGGTTCCAACAAGCCCATACCGGCACGTTGTTCCTGGACGAAGTGGGCGAATTGCCCTTGGATGCTCAGGCGAAATTGCTGCGAGTCCTCGAGGGGCATCCCTTCCAACCCGTCGGTTCCACGAAGGAAGTCAAAGTCGACGTGCGCGTAATCGCCGCCACCAACCGCGATCTCCGCGAATCGGTCCGAGAGAAACAGTTCCGCGAGGACCTGTATTACCGTCTGAGCGTCTTTGAATTGTACGTGCCCCCTTTGCGTGATCGGGGGGATGACCGGGAGCGATTGATCGAGCATTTCCTGCACCACTTTCGGCAGCAACACGGACGGCCCACGCTGCAGCTCAGCCCCGAAGCTCGTCGCGCTCTCCTGGAATACAACTGGCCCGGCAACGTGCGGCAACTGCGCAATGTTATCGACAGTGCCGTCGTCCTGGCTGCGGGAGACCGCATCGAACCCGAGGACTTGTCGCTTCGAGACGTCGGCCAAAATCAGCTCGACAGCCTCCGCATCGATGTGTGGGAGGAGCGATTGGTGCGGGAAGCTCTCAAGCGGACCAGCGACAATGTCAACGAGGCCGCCAAGCTACTGGGAATCAGCCGTGCCACCATGTACCGCAAGCTCGACAGCTTCGGCATCGATCGAAAGGGAAGCTAGCCCGCGGAATGGAAATTGGCCCGCTGCTAAGCAACCGAATCGTGTCACGGCTGGCGGCAACACCCGCGGCGTCCGCTGGAGTCGGCCGCGACTGGGCCTCCCTGCCACAGAGGAGGCGTCGATTAGCCCGGACAGGGTGAAGAAACCGGGTTGATCCGGCGGGATGCGGTGAGTTAGGATCCGAGGCATTCAAGGTTTTGCCGCGGGGTGATGCCGTCCGGTAAGGAGAGACCGAATGAAACACAACTGCAGGCGTTTCCGGACCCGACGAGGTGGGACATGATTCCGCCTTTACAGCGAGTCCCCCGGCGCATCTTCATCGATGCTAGCTACACGCTCACCTCCGGCAGAAATACGGGAGTCGAACGCGTCGTCCGAAATCTGGTCGAGCACTCGCAGGCGATTGGTCGCCAAGGCGAGATCCCAATTCCCGGCATTGCCTTTCAGTACCGCGACCGATTCTACCAGTTGAACGAAGGAGCGATCGGTCGTCTGAAGAGGGCGGCCAGGTTTCAAAGCAATGCCGTGGCGGCACTCCCAGCGATATATCGACGGTCCGCCGAATCGCTCTGCCGCACGATTCCCTCGCGGCGATTGCGCAAGTGGTTCTTGCCTGCTGCTGGGCGGCTAGGGATTTTCAGCATCTGGCACCTGTGGAATCAGTTTCGCAATTTCCGCTGGATCGGGGCCAATTGCACGCCAATCGAATTTTCATCCGGCGATTTGCTGGTCTTGCCCGACGCGTACTGGACCAGCCGATTGCTGACGAGCACGTGGCAGGCGGCTGCCGTTGCACGCTCCAGTGGCGCCACGGTAGTCGGGTTGATCTACGACCTGATCCCCCTCCTCTACCCGCAATTCGTTGGACCGCGGGGGAATCAGAAATTCCGCCAGTATCTGACCGGTGCTGTAGCCACTTGCGACCGACTCGTTTGCATCTCGCGAACGGTCAGCGATGAACTGCAGGCCTTTCTGCCCCGCCTGGAAGTCGATCCCCAGCGATGGCCGAACATCACCCACTTTCAATTGGGTGCCGAGTTGCGCCCGCAGTCCGGTCGCGTACGCGAGTTCGTGCGGTCGACCATGCTGGCCGCGCCACCCGCGTTCCTCAAGGTCGCCACGTTGGATCCACGCAAGAACCACCACTTCGTACTCGACGCATTCGATAGACTGTGGCGGTCTGGGTCGGCCCAGCGGTTGGTCCTGGCCGGCCGTATCGGAACCAGTTGCATGGACGTCGTGCAGCGCGTACGGCAACACCCCAAATTCAATTCGCAGCTCTTCTTGTTCAACGACCTGTCCGATGCGGAGATCCAGTTCTGTTACGAACATTGTCGTGGCGTCATCTTTGCGTCGATCACCGAGGGATTCGGATTGCCGATTGTCGAATCGCTGTGGCACTCCAAGCCGACGCTGGCCAGTGACATTCCGATTCATCGCGAGGTCGGTGGCGGGGCTTGTCGCTACTTCCCGCTAACCGATCCGCAGCGACTGGTCGAGGAGGTACAACGGTTGGCCGAATCGCCCCAAGCTACGACGTGGGACGGTTCGGGGGATGCCCACCAGCGGCCCATCGATTGGGAGACGAGTTGCCGCCAGTTCCTGCAACGGGCGCTGGAGGCTTACCGGTCGCGTCCAACCGATCGGGCGCTGCACCCCGCCGCGTGACATCTCCGCCGGAATGGTTGAGGCCGAGGCTCACTGGGATCGCTGCGGCGCCCGGGGCCTCCGGGCCGAGCCGCCCGGTCGGCGGGACGACCATGGATTCGCGTTGATTCAGCTCTGCCGCGCAAGGCCAGATTCCCGTTCCCAGTCGACGGCGGATTAGCCACCGGGGCTCCAACGCGACCAACGCTCGCTCACCGCCCAGACGCGCACACGATGCGTAGTGCTGTGCCCAGTTCACGCTGTGCCCAGTTCACAAGGGGGGCAAGCATCCTGCTTGCCACGCATCACCCTGGCTCCTAATCGCATGCTGCAAATTTGCGCCACGAACGCGGCGGCCCAACAACCAAAACAGGAAAGAGCAGCAGTCGCATGGCGGTGCGTATTGGGAAGAATGCCCTGCGGTCGGAGCCTACAATTTCGTTGGAGTATTCCCGGTCCTGTCCTTCAACCTGGTCGACCCGATCATGCCCAATCGACTGCAAGAAGAAATCAAGAAGAAGCAACCGTTCGAATCGCTCGAACAGGAAGCCATGTTGAACCTGCTGCGTACGGCGGACCGCTTTTCCAACCGCTTCGGCAAGTTTTTTCGTCAGTTCGGTCTGACGTCTTCGCAGTACAACATCTTGCGGATTCTACGGGGTGAGGGGGCGCCCCTACCGAGTTTGGAGATCGCCCAGCGGATGATCCAGGCGGTGCCTGCCATCACGGGATTGATCGACCGGTTGGAAGCCGCCGGGTTGGTCCAGCGGCAGCGCAGCACGTCGGATCGCCGCGTCGTCTTTGTCCGTATCACCCCGCAGGGACGGAGCCTGCTGCGACGCATCGACGGTCCCCTGATGGAATTGCACGAAGCCTGCCTGGGGCATCTCAGCCACCGCGAACTGCGCACCCTGATCCGCTTGCTGGAGAAGGCTCGAGAGGCCCTCGACGAGTCGCCAGAATAACACCGGGCTGAGTATTCGCGACAGGTCGGGCACTTGCCTTCTCCCCCTGTCGCAAACGCAATGAATGGCACGATTGTTGCATGAATAGTTGATACGTAAACTATTTGCGACGGAAGGCGTGACAGGTCTTCGGTGTTGGACTTCGTGTCGAACCTTGATAAGCGGAGGAGAGAGCATGAACGATCAAGTACGATGTGCGTTGGCGGTGGTTGGACGCATCCTGTTGAGCGCGATTTTCCTGATGAGCGCGATTGCGAATAAGATTCCGAATTTCAACGCCGTGGCGGAATATGCCGCGTCAGAAGGGGTGCCGATGCCAAAAATCATGTTGGCGGGTGGCATCGTGTTCCTGATCGCGGGCGGGTTGTCGGTGCTGCTCGGCTACCGCGTGCGGATCGGCGCGACATTGCTGCTGATCTTCTTGATTCTGGCAACCTATTTCTTCCATGACTTCTGGACGATGGAAGACGCGGCTCAGCAACAGGAGCAAATGATTCACTTCATGAAGAACATGGCCTTGATGGGGGCCATGCTGCTGTTGATCGTCAATGGTCCCGGGCCGTGCAATCTGGAGGATTACTTGCGGCAGAAGCAGGGCCGGGCACCTGCCGAGGCATAGGGACCGAAGCGTCCCGGTTGTCGGCCGCACCGCCCATTTCGGCTTGCCAACTCGGGGACCAGCGGGCATCCTGTTGGGTGGTACGAGCAGAGCCGGGGACGGGCGGCGCACCGCCGCTACGGCTCGCTCAGTACGGCTGCATGCCGCCGTTTGTAGGGCGGTTCAGTTCCAGCGGTCTGGGACTGATGGATCCAGATGCGCGCCCCTGTTCCCCCGGATGCTCCCCCTGAGC
>RFIQ01000009.1 GCA_003695565.1 Planctomycetota bacterium
CGTGAGTCCCTCGCGGTTTAGCAAACAAGTGCCTGAGAACGTCGCGCAGCAACCCCGCGGCACAGGCTGCGCAGGAAAAACTATCTGCTGCGCAAGTAGCCGATCAATTCCGCGACGTCGGCCGGCCGCAACTTCGATTCGAAGCCGTCGGGCATCAGGGAGACCGACGTCGTTTCCTCGCGCACGATATGTTGTGCCGGAACGAGCCGCACCGTCCCGTCGGCTTGGGCGATTTGCAGAGCGAGGGGACTGCGCTGGATCACCACTCCGGTGATCACTTCATCCGCGTCGGTCAAGAACTTGGATTGCCGGTATTTGGGTTCCACCGACGCGTTGGGATCGAAAATAGCATGCACCCACTGGTCGATCGTCCAGTGTCGCAGATTGTCCAGCGGCGGGCCGATGGGCGGACGCTGCGGCGAGGTGGCATGGCACACCGCGCAATGTTGCACAAATAATTCACCGCCCCGGCCATGGTCCTGGGGAGCGGGCATCTCGCGCAGGATTCGCGCTACTACAGAGGATCGCGACGTCGGTTTGCCCAACACTTGTTCTGCCCTGGCCCGCAGCCCTCGATCGCCATACTGCCGCCATTGTTGTACGGTCGCGGGAGCCAGTTCCTGCGGCGATATCGCTCCCGATTCGAGCGCCGCGACGAAGGCTGTTGCCCAGGTGCGCCGGGTCAACAAAGTTGTGCTTACCATCGATTGGACCGGCAGGGATAATCCGTGCCAGTGCCGCAGCATGACCTCCGCCACGTCGGGAGAATCGAGTTGCCGCAGGCTGGCCACGACCTCCTCGTGCAGATCACTCAGCCCCGGCGTGGCCAGAATCTCGTCAGCCGCCTGCAGCAAGTCCTGCTCGGAGGCCAGGCCGTGGGACCACAACCACAACAGGTTTCGCCGCATTGCTACCGGGGTTGCCGCATCGGTGATCTGACGCCTCAGGGTCTCTCGCCACTGGCGTCCAATGGCGCGGAGCCCCTCGTCGAGCTGATCTGGCGGTTCGGCCGCCAACACCGCGACCCACAACGGTCCAGGCGCGGCCGTCGTCGCATCGGCAGTCCGGCCGCGGACCTGCAGTTGATCGGCGAACCACTGCCGCCTTGGCTGGACCGGAGAGGCCAACCACAATCTCCGCACCAATTCGGCCCGGTTCGCCAGATTCCGCCACGGCTGGTCTTCGTTTCCCGTCGCCGACCAGCTATCGCTCTCCAGCAATGACTGAACCAAGGGGAACGCCAATTCGGGGTTATCGACCAACCAGAACGATCTGGCAACCCAAGGTGCCGCCCCGCTTCGCCGGGCGATTTGCAACAACCTGTCGGCCGCATCGATGTCACCTCGACGGGCAACGGTCAACACCCACTGCAGGTCGACGTGCGGTCCCAGATCGCGTGGAACGACAGCGGTGATGGCTTGGTACAAAGCATTGCTGCCCGGCAGCCTCTCGGACATGCGCAGTCCCAGGCACACCACTTCGGGATGCGCATCACTGAGGGCCGTCAGCACGTCGCTGGGATTGGACCATCCGGCTGCGACCAGGCACCCCAGTGCCGAAGCGCGCACCTCGGCCCGTCGATGTTCGCGGGACAGACGCCGCACCTCCCGTTGGACCGGGACGCCCTGTTGAACAATTACTTGCATTGCCAAGTCACGTCTTGGGCCGACCTGACTGGCCAACTCCGGCAGGACACTGGCGGGATCCGGTCGCATGGCGGGGAGGGGCAGAGGCCGATAACCGCGGCGGTAGACGCGATAAATCCGCCCCAATTCCTGCCCGGCGCGCAAGTCGAGTTGCTGCTGCCAGGCGGTGGGAATCCATTCCGGGTGCTCGATCACGCGGCGGACCATATCCACCACCCATAGCGTGCCGTCGGGAGCCGTTACCGCGCGGACCGGCCGCGACCAGGGATCGGTGGAGGTAAAGAAGTCGAATTCGGTGTCATCGGGGTGCCGCCTGGCCCGGTACGCGTCGGGGTCCATGCTCAACTGCAACCTGGACACCAGATTATGGACCGGCTCGCACACGAAGGCCACTTGTTCACCTTCCTGCCGGACGCCAAGTGCTCGGCCGATGATGGCGCTGCAGGCACTGGTAAAACGATTCCGAGCGAACAAATCGTTGAATCGATCTTGGGTCAGGCTGCGAGGGAACACCGGTGGGGCGATAGCTGGATCGAGCAAGTCCTGAACGACCGATCCAGGAAACGATCGGCCCGCCAGGTACCGCCGCTCGACAACGTATTGGTACATGGGGCGACTATTGGAATTCCCAAACCAGTGGCCGAAATCGTCGCGCGCGCGAACAAATTGGGTGTGCCCGGATGTCTCCACCAGCTCTCCCGTACCGGGATTCCATGCCACATCGCCTCCGTGCAGGTCGAATTGCTGACCGGTGGCCGGATTGGTCAACTGACGAGTGCCATCCCCCGGGCTGAAGTGCAACCATCCGTCGAGCCCGATTTCGAAGCCGCTGGCCCGGTGCTGCGGATTAGCGCGGTGGATGCCGGTAAGCAACACGTCGCGCCGATCCGCGCGCCCGTCTTCATCTTCGTCGACCGCATACAGAATGTCGGGCGCCGAGATGATCAAGACGCCGCCGCGCCAAGGATGGACGCTGGTAGGAAATTCGAGTCCCTCGACAAACACGTGGCTTTCGTCCATGCGCCCGTCGCCATCGGTATCTCGCAACCATCGGACGCGACCACCCACGGCGCTGCCCAGCGGGTAATCGCCCATTTCCACGACCCATACGCGCCCGTCGGCTGCGAAGGCCACGTTGATCGGGTCTTGCACCAATGGCTCGCCGGCCACCAACTCCACGACAAAATCTGGTGGGACGCGGATAGACTGCAGGGATTGCTGGGCCGACAGAGGCTCGGTCTCCGTCGCCTGGCCCCGGCTGATTTCAATCACTCGGCGAACGATTAGGGATTGAGTTCCCGATTGCCAACGGCCCGGTTGCAGATAGTAGATCATCGACGAATCGACTTCGTATCCCCCTTCGGCCCGCATCGCCTCGCTGGCCACATAGGCGAACACGTCGTCGCAGTAGGCTGCCACCCAGGTCCGCTGACCGGGCAACTCCTTTTCAATGGCGAACTGGTAATCGACGACGACTTCCCCGCCCAGGAACACCCAGTTCAATTCATCGCCGAACCGCCACACGTGAATGGGCATGGGCACCGTCTCCGGCAATCGGCCCATCTCCCGTCGGACGCGCTCCATGTGGGCCGCCCAGTTCCGTTCGTTGGACCGTGGGCTGCGCGCCATCTCCTGCAAGCGTTCCGGAGTCGGTTGTTCGGGGGCCAGGCCTGCGTAGCCGAAATGAGCCACCGGCGCAGCAGTCAGCGTTTGCAATGCTTTGCCCTGGAGCACGCCGCGCACCGCCGCGATCATTTCTGCGGCATGCTGTTGTGCGAGTTCGTAGGTGCCGCGCGGGTGCGGATTCGCATCGGCCCCGCAACCGATGACCGGGAGAAAAACGGTACCGGAAAATTCCGCTTCCAGGCCGCTGGCAGCCAATCCCGCCCAATCCCCGCTGACCTTCTCATAGGCCCCCAAGGTCGTGCAGTGGCAGGCATACATGAATGCGCCACCCAGCAAAGCCCCCTCGGGTGTCGTCACCTTCCACACCCGCACGCGACGATCCACTACTCCTTCCAGGTGCTCCCCAAATCCAACCCATTTGCCGTCACGCAACAGCCGGCGGTTGACCGCGAAGTCGGCGCGTCCCTCCCCCAACGCAATATTGGCTGGGCGACGTTCGGCCATCGCGTGGTCGATCGTCTCCTGAATCAATCCAATCAACCGCCGCGTATACTGCCGACTGGCCTCTTGCTCGCTGTCGCTCAGAGGTGTACTGAACAGATTTTCCAAACCGCCATCCAGGTGGGGAGCGGCGTGGGAATGCGTGCTGGCCAGCACCAGGTGGCTGCGAGGCACCCCGTGACGCTGCCGCACCCACTGGGCTACTTCGGCAGTCATCCCACGGGTGACCATGATCGCATCGAGGGAAACCAACACCAAGGGTGGTTCTTCACCGCCTGACGATTGCACCACCATGGCTCGGGCAAACAGGCGGTCAGCCACTCCCTGGTGCGGGCCGGTCCGGCTGGCATAGCCGCTCAATCGCACCGGTTCGGTCGGTGTAATGTCCGATTTGGCGAAACCGACGCGCCACGTCGCTTCAGCGGCGCGTCCTGGGTCGACCAACACAACAGCAGCCATCCATGCCGACCACAACAGGGCAGATCCAGTGAACAACAGACGCATCATCGCGGGAGCTCCAGGACTATTGCGGCGGGAACACTAGCGGGGGGGATCGGCAGCGGGGTGCTCGCGTGCTCATACGCCTTCCCCGACGGCCGGTCCTGTACCCAATACTGTAGCCGGTTTGTCCGGCCAGTTGGACGGAAACCGGCTGCACCCGCGGCCGATTGTCGCACCGGTGCAAGTCGGCAATGCGTTGGGCCGGCCTGGTTGCCGCTCATCTTGGGCTCTCCCACCGGCCGGGAGCATCGCGGAAATTATTCAAAAAGTTTATGAGAGAATCGGGAATAATGACCCCGCCGACACGTTCTTAGAAGGTGTACTGGGCCGACGGACCCCGCAGTCCAACATGCCCATGCCAAACCGGCGTTTCCGGTTTTGAGCCCCAGAGGTGTGCGGGCGAACATTTCGAACACCTGTCACGATTCAAGACTTTTGAGGAGTCCACGATGAAACATGTACTGATGGTTTTGGCGTTGTTGGGATTGTTTTCGGTAGGCTGCAACAAGGATGCAGGTACGAGCGGCACGGATACTCCGGCTGCTGGTGCTGGCGCAGATACGGGTGCCGAAGGCGGTTCTGATACGACCGCCGGTGGCGAAGAATCCGCTGATGCCGGCGACGCTGGTAGCGAGTCCAACTAGAGCCAACAGCTCGGCGATTGCTGAGCCAAGAAATGGCACAACACAGAAGCGACCGTACGTCCGATTCGGATGCACGGTCGTTTTTTTGTGCGGATGGTTAAGACCGTTGGCCGCATGCCGAAGCAGGCAGGTGAGAATCGACGGTCCACGCAGAGCGGGCGACGGGATTCGAACCCGCGACATACAGCTTGGGAAGCTGTCACTCTACCAACTGAGTTACGCCCGCAGATCGACCTCCAGCGCGGTTTGGAACCACAGCAGGTATTTTAAGTCTTGCCGTTCGCCGGTACCAGCCCCCGATCGCGCCGCCCATGATCCCGGCTCAACCGCGACTGGAGTCGCTCGTTCCTGCACCACTGCACGCGCGCGGCTGAAGCTCATTGCGCAGGATGGCCGCTGCCGGCTGGTCGAGTCGCTGCGCGAGGCGAGGGGTCCGTGGCGGCCTATTCGCGGTTGAGCGTGACCGAGTGCGAGACGGTCTTGTGCCCGAAGAAACCGGGAAAGAGATACCCGTTGTCACTCATCGGGGCAGTAATGGAAATCGTGAGCGTCTCGTCGAGCTCGCTGATTGGATCCGGGCTGATGGTGATCGTCGCATTGGCGATCCGCGCGATGTCCAGTACCTGTTGGGCTTCGGCCACAGCCTCTTCTGCCGTGGCTCCCGGCAGCATTCCCCGCCGCGCTCCGTGGACGCACGCCGATTGTACGCTTTGGATCATCATGTTGACTCGAGCGATTTCGATGCCTGCCAGCGTCAGGGTGAAGAAAATCGGCACGCAAAAGGCGAATTCCACCGTTGCTGCCCCGCGTCGGCGCGTGGAGCGGTGATGCCTCCTGCGTTGGCACCGCCGAGAACGTGCGTTGGAAAGCGAATGGCCTGGCATGACGTTTCTCTCTCACTTGTGCATCTGTGGACGAATCGAGTGCATCCTATGGACCTGAGTTTCTCTGCGGCACCGGTTGCATCACTCCACGATTTTCGTGGCGGCGGCGGCAAACCGGCGGAACACATCTTCCAATGCCTGTTGATCGGACGCATGCTCATGGTATCCACCCCCAACATCAGCGACCTGTTGCATGTAGCTCTGGTTCGCGTAGTCGCCAAACGTGACGGCGAATACACGAATTCCGGCATCGTGCGCATCCGCCGCAGCGGCCACGGCATCTCCTGACGTTGGGTGACCGTCGGTCAGCACAATCATCACCTTTTCCGCATACTGCCGCGCGGAGGCCCCGTTGATCAACTCTTCGGTTCCCAAGTCGATCCCCGAAGCGATCACTGTATTGCCATTCCAGACCTCTCCGGAACGGTTCTGGACCTCGGTGAAGGCCGCGTTGACGTCCGAGGAAAGCGGCAGGTCGAGCGTGGCCTCGGGCTCCCTGCCGCACAAGCCGGGATAGACGTCGTCCAAGTCACTGCCGTAGGTCACCACCGCGACGTACTCGTCCACGGCGTTGGCGTTCAACACGTCGACGAACACTTGGACCGCCGACTCCAATGCCAACCATCGCGTGTTGGGACCGGGTGGTTGGCAAAATCGGGGATCGTAAATGCTCAATCCCTGCTCGCTCGAATCCACGTCTACTTTCATACTCGTGGAACGGTCCAAGACCAGACAGATGTCAACATTCAAGAAGGCCGCTACAGACGTCGTAGTGGGTTGATAGTTTTCGCGCCCAATCCACTGGCCGAAGAACAATGGGATGGGACCTGACTTCGATTGCTCATCACGCTTGGCCACCACACGGACCGCGTTTGGTGGGTAACCGTTGGCATCGAATACATAGCTTCCCGATGTGGTGGCAACCGCCCGACCGAATTCGAAATCGCTATTCTTCAGCTTCAAGACGCTGTTGCCTACGGTGAATTTCCTGGCCATCTGCTTTCCCGCAATACGGGCAGAGCCATAATCCTCGGTGACGGCAAAATCCTCGGCCGCCGCCCGCGCCGCATTGTCCGTGGCCGCGCGCATCTGAGTGCGAATCAACTGCATGTACGCCAGGTCGATGCTGAACCCCAGCAGGATCACCAGCACAGGCAGGAGAAACACGAACAGCGTCAAGATGGCGGCCCGCCGCGAATCCGCAGATCGACGTTTCATGGAATCTATCTCCGCTGCATTTTCTTGTTTCACGAGTACAACCGAACCGCCGTCAGCACCTCGACAGGTGGCATGCCCTGCTGAAGGCCCAATGCCGGGCGCCGATTTACTTCACCGCCTGCATGACGACTTTCAGCGTCGTTTGACCAGTGACAAAGCCCGTCAAACGGATGTTGCTGGCAGTGGGGGCCTTGACCACAATCTTCGCATTCTCCCCCAGAGGCAAATCGTCGAACGCAGACCCGTCTGCGGCGGTAATCGTGATCGTGGCGCCATTGACTTGCGACGCAGCCAGAGATTGTTCAATTCGCGAACGCACCGAGTCCTCGGTGGAGCCGTTGCGGCTGACCTCCAGGGTTCCAGCATATGCCGCCGTGGTCAGTGCCTCTTCCAGAAAGAGGTAGTCGCATACCTGGATCGTGCCCCCGACCAGCAAGACCAATAGGGGCAAACACGTGGCC
>RFIQ01000072.1 GCA_003695565.1 Planctomycetota bacterium
GGTTCATCCTGACCAGCATCATGTGGGCTTCGGGGCTGGCCATGGCCGTCGACCGGCGGATGTTGGCGGCGTCCGCGTTCTACACGGGCGCTGCCGTTTGCACCCTGTTCGGGCTGATGCATTCACCGCTACCGAATGCGCCGGTGCTGGCCCCGGTGGGATTGGGCATCCTGCCCGACCATGCCGTGTTGCCTGCCGATCACTTGCCGACCGTACTAAACTGGACTGGCGGTTATCTGTTGGTTGCGGCAATGATGATCGCCTGGCACTTCTACCTTGCCCACAGCGACCAACTCGATACGGCTGAATCGCCCCAGTGATTGGGGTCGGACTCTTCGCAGGAGCACCCATGACAGGCAGCACCGACCGAACCGACCGACTTGCGGTCCTCGTCGCATGGACACTGATGGTGTTCGCCGCCCCCATTCGGGCCGCTGAGCCGGGGCGCGCCGTCGCAGCTCGGGACGCGACCGGCAGCCCGGTCAGCATCGATCCGGCGCCCGGGACGCTGACGGTGGTCTGTTTTCTCGGCACCCAGTGTCCGGTCGCGCGGTCCTATGTACCGAGGCTCAGCGAATTGGCTGCCGATTTCCGTCCGCGCGGCTTGAGGGTCTACGGCGTCATGAGCAACGTGCAGGACTCGGCTGAGGAGATCCGGGCATTCATCGAGGAACTGCGTCCCGAATTCCCAATTCTCGTCGACACCGACGGCCGGTTGGCCGACCGGTTCGGTGCCACGCGGACCCCGGAAGCGTTCTTGCTGGATGGCGACTTGAACCTGCGCTACCACGGGCGAATCGACGATCAATTCGCTCCCGGCATGAGTCGCACGGCGCCGGTGCGCCGCGACTTGCGCATCGCGATCGAGGAACTGCTGGCGGGCAAGCCGGTGACGATCAAGTCGACGCGGGCGTTGGGGTGTCGGATCGGTCGGCCCGCCGCGAGCGAGACTGGCGGCCCATCACCGGCCGCGGCTGCCGTGACGTTTCACCGCGATGTCCAACCGATGCTAGAAACATACTGCATCGACTGTCATCGCGCGGGAGAGATCGGACCGTTCGGCATGGAATCGTACGAAGAGGTCGTGGGCTGGGCCGAGACGATGCTGGAGGTGATCGATCAAGGGCGGATGCCGCCCTGGCATGCCGATCCGCGTTACAACGAGTTTGCCAACGCACGGCACATGCCCCCGTCCGCGCGCGATCTGCTGGCCGCCTGGATCGACGCCGGAAAACCGCTCGGCGATGCGTCGCAACGTGGGCCGACAATCGAATCCCCACGCGAATCGATCTCCCAACCACCTGCGGCGGATGACTCGCCGGAATACGTCTTCGCCATGCGGGATCGCGGGTTCCACGTCCCGGCCAGCGGCGTCGTCGATTACCAGTACTTCGTCATCGACCCAGGATTCACGCAGGATCAATGGGTGCGACGGGCCCGGGTCCTGCCAGGTGCGCGCGACGTGGTGCACCACGCGATCGTGTTCGTGCGTCCGCCGGATTTCGTGGCCCCCAGCGGGATCGGGTGGCTGGCGGCCTACGTTCCGGGTCAGCGCGGGCAGGAATTGCCGGATGGTTATGCACGCCGCATCCCGGCCGGTTCGAAACTCGTCTTCCAGATGCACTACACGCCCAGCGGCGTGGCGCGCGAGGACGTCACGCGGATCGCGCTGTCGACCATCGACCCCGAACAGGTAACGCACGAAGTATTCACGGCGATGGCATTGAACCAGGACTTCGAAATCCCGCCCGGCGCTGCGGAGTACGAGGTGACAGGCCGATTCGAGTTTCCGCCGCCCGAGTCCCAGTTGCTGGCCATCACGCCGCATATGCATTTCCGCGGCAAGTCGTTTACCGTAAGCGCGGCGTGGCGTTCCCAGCCCGGCGACGAAACCATCTTATTACACGTGCCGCATTACGACTTCAACTGGCAACACACGTACGTACTAAAGCATCCGTTACCGATGGGCGACGTGGCCGGCCTCGAGTTCGCAGCCACCTTCGATAACTCGCCTGACAATCCCTGGAATCCGGATCCGCAGCAATGGGTTACCTGGGGCGATCAGTCGTGGGAAGAAATGGCGGTGGTGTTCCTCGACATGGCTAGACCACGCGTGCCGGCGCGTTCGCAGGGGGCGCAAGCCCCGAAGCAGGCCTCGGATTCTGACAGTGATCCGCCGCCCAGGCCCTCGCCGTCCCCGACCGCACAGCGATTGGTCGACCGATTGTTCAGCCATGCGGACCGCGATGGTGACGGCATCATCGAGAGTTCCGAGGGAGGCGTTTTTCTGCGCAAGATGTCGTTCTATCTGTGGGATTCCGATGGCGACGGCCGCATTACGCGCGAGGAAGCTAGCGAAGTAGCCGATCTGGTCGCCGAGGAAATGGCACGCCGATGATGCAGGGGTTGGTCAATCGGTTGGCCCGACGCGCGGCGAATCGCCCCTGGGCTATGATGGCGTTGGTCATCGGGGTAAGCGTCCTGTCTGCCGCCGGATACATCGCGCCCGATTGGTGGAAGACGGCGTGGAATGGCGTCGCGGCAGTGGTGCAATCCGGTCCGGGGGCTGACGAAGCCACGGCGGACGAGCCTCAGCAAGTCGATCCGGCGCGGAACATACAAGTCGCTGGATTGCAACCGGCCGACGTGGTTTTAGTCGTCCAGGCGGACGACTTTTTCAACGCACGAGCCACTCAGGCGTTGCGAGCGGTCGCGGCCGGGATCGAGGAACTCCCACAAGTCGACTTCGTCTGGTGGCTGGATGACGTCCCGAGCCTCAACCTGTTCGGGCTCAGCCAACCGGTGTTGCCGCGGACGGAGCATGCCTCCGAACATCGATTTGCAGCGGCGCGGGAGGCGGCCCGCAAGCATCCGATGATCTACGGGCAATTGCTGAGCGATGATCTGCGTACGCTGCTGATGATGATCGACCTGAATTACTACGGGGTCGTCGATGACAGCGACGTGCTGGAAGCGATCAAACAGCGGGCGCGCGAAGTCGCCGCAGCATATCCCGACGTCGGGCTGCAGTTCATGCAAACCGGTCGCGTGCCGGCGGAAATGCTGGCGATCGAGACGCACGAGAAGAATCAGTTCTTTTTCCAGACGATCGGTTACGGCATGGTCTTGCTGATGGCCCTGGTGCTGTTCCGTGGCTTGCGAGCGGTGGTGATCGTGGCCCTGGCTCCGATGGTCGGCGTGTTCTGGTCGATCGGCTTCATCGAATACCTGGGCTACGAGAACAATCCCTTGATCGACGTCATCGTGCCGATCCTGGTCAGCCTGGTCGGATTGACCGACGGCGTGCACTTGATGGTTCAGTTGCGCAAGCTGCGTGCGGCGGGACTGGAACCGGTGGCCGCTGTGGAGAAATCCCTGAGCCTGGTCGGCCTGGCCTGTTTCCTGACGTCGTTGACCACGGCGGTCGGTTTCGGATCGCTCACCCTGGCCGATTCGCGGTGGGTGCGCGAGTTCGGGCAGGCCAGCGTGATCGGCGTTGTTCTGTCGTTCCTGGCCGTGGTGACCGTCATCCCGCTGGCATGCCGCAGTCCGCTGGGTGCCGGCCTGGCGGTGGGAGTCGGACGCAGCCTGGTCGATCGGCGGATGGACCGCGTGGCGGTATTGGTCGAGTGGGCATTGCGACATGCCCGCCCCCTGTCCTGGCTGGCCATCGCCGGATTCCTCGTCTGCGCCGGGCTGACGGCGACGATGCAACCGGATCAACGCAATTCGGATGCCTTGCCGGACCATGCCGAACCGGTGGTCGCACTGCGGCACGTCGACCGCGCCTTCGGTGGACTCGAACTGGCCCGGGTCAACATCGCATGGGATGACGGTTTGCCATCGGACAGCGCCCAGCCGCTAGAGATCATCGCGCGGGTGGAACAAATACTGGCCGTCCAACCGTTGATCGGACACCCGCTATCGGTTCGCTCTTTCTTGGATGCGCTGCCCGGCGAGGGGCCATTGGAAGAGCGGCTGTCGCTGTTGGAACTGCTTCCCCCCTCGCTCAAACGCAGCTACTTTGCCCCCGAGGCGCATCACGCAGTGGTGACGTTCCGCGTTCAAGACCTGGGGATCGCCGCATACGATCCGGTGTTTCGGCAGGTGCAACAGGGATTGGAACACCTGCATGCCGAACACCCGCAGTTCCACTTTGCGCTGACCGGGCCAGCCGTGTGGCGTTGGGAAAATTTGTACCAGATCGTCGTCGATCTGGCCCTGAGCCTGTGCACGGCGGCCGGCATCATCCTGGTGATTCTGTCGATCGTTTTCGGTTCGTTGCGTCTGGGCATCATCTCTGTGATTCCCAACATGCTGCCCATCGCCTTGACGGGGGCCTTCCTGCGGTTGGCCGGTTATAACCTGGAAATCGTTATGGTCTGCAGCTTCACGGTTTGCCTGGGCATCGCAGTGGACGACACGATCCATTTTCTGACGCGGTACCTGGAAGAGCGGCAGGCCGGCCGACCGGTTGAGGAGGCCATTCGATACGGGTTCACTCATGTCGGCGCGGCGCTTTTGATGACGACCATCGTGCTGGTGATGGGATTCGGCGTGGTGACTTTCAGTGATTCACACGACCACCACCTGTTCGCGCTGATGGGAGCGATGACCGTCTCGACCGCACTGGTGTGCGATTTGGTATTCCTGCCCGCGTTGTTGAAGCAATTTGCCCGACGCCCAGCGTCGATGGAATCGGATGCGGAGGCGGCTACCGGGCCGGGCGAGGATGCGAGCAGCGGCGCGGGCACCGTCGCATCACAGACTGCCGGCGATCTGCAGCGCGCCCGCGGCGACCGAAACGATCAGGGTGACGACCAACAGCACGGTGGTGGCAACTGAGTTGCGATACTTTGCACCCACCAGGCTGGCGCGACCGTTGAGCACCAGCAGGGCAGCGGTCAGCATGGGGATGAATACGGCGCCCATCATCCCGTTGACCTTCATGGCCGTGCTGAAGTTGAACCACACCAGGCCGGTGATCGGCACGATGGCGATGAGTGCCAGGTAAGTGCGATAGACGGGGGAGCGTGAGGAGAGGTCGGCGTGGTTTCCGGTCCGGCCACGCCACAGGTACCAGAAATCGGTGAACAAGTAGGGCACGGCCTGCCACACGCCTAGCAGACTGCTGAAGACGGCTCCCCAGGCTCCGGCCAGGAAGGCCCAGCGGGCGAACGTGCCCCAGCCGCCCAACCGCTGTTCCAGCATGTTGGCAACCTCGATGATCAGCGTCACCCCTTTTGCATCGAGTTGCCCGATACGGCTGCCGATGATCACCATGGCGATACCGAACAGCGCCGTCATGCCATAGCCGATGGCCAGGTCGATCCGGCATAACGGCAGGTCGTCAGGGCTGTTTCGGTTCTCCTCGCGAATCCAATACCCATAGCACAGCACGGTGACCGTGCCTCCGACACCTCCCATCAGGGCGATCGTCCAGGCGAGGCCTTCGTCGAACATGCGCGGAATGCGGGGGAGGAACAAACCGCCCAGCACTTCTGTCCAAGACGGCGCCAGCGCGACGGCCGTAACGCACACGGTCACGAACATCACGCCGATACAGACCCGCATCACCTGCTCGAACAAGTTGTAGCCGCCCAGCAGCACCAGTACGGCGGCGATCAGGCTGTGGATGACTCCGTACAGGATCTTTCCGTGACTGGGGTCTTCGACCAACGGCAGGATGGCGTGGGCGGCGGCGCCGCATGCACTCATCAGCGCCATCGCCACCAGATAGCTCCAACCGACCAGGTAGACGAAGAACACGACCTGCGCGGCGCCCCCCAGGTGCCGGACGCTGCCTTCGAGCAGCGTGGTGCCGGTAGCCAATTGCCAGCGCGTGAGGCCTTCGTTGAGCACATACTTGAGCAGGGCGCCGATGGCTACGGCCCACAACACGGCAGTTCCCAGATGGACACCGGTCAGCGTGGCGGTTGCCAGATCGCCGGCTCCGACGCCGGTGGCGGCCACCAGGATGCCCGGTCCGATGATATTCCAGTTCCAACGTCGTCGGTTCATGCCGGTTCTCGTCACAGGCCGCCAGCGTTGGGATGGAAGTACGGTTTGCTATTCGTCGATCAAGGTTTCGACGAATCGCGCCAACCGATGGAAATCGCTGCCCCGCTCAATATAACGAACTTTGGTCACCAGCGTGGCCGGATCGACCAGTTGTTCGAAGGGCACGAAGTTCAATTCGAGTTGCCCGACGACAGAGATCATCACGCCGTCGAGTTTCTCTTCCACCAAAGCGCGATAGGCGCCGACGCCGATCTGGGACCCGAGCATGATGTCGAACGCGTGCGGCTGCGCACACCGGCTTTCGTACCCCAGTTGCAAACCATTGATCTTGCGGGTGCGGCCGGTACGGCGGCGAAATTCTTGGGCGACCAGGTCGGCCAGCATCTTACCCAGATTGATGGAGGAAATGGCGATGTGGCCATGATCATCGCGCGGAATGCCTTCCAGGTATTTCGCGGGCAGGTATTCAGCCAGTCCCTCCGCCACTACGATGACACCGAACGGCCGCCCCTGCTCCTCGCGTTTGAGCATGACCCGCACCATCCGATCGACCACTTTGTCGACGTGCATCACCGGTTTGGTGCGCGTGGTTCCATCGGCTTCGGTGACCGTTTCTTCGCCGCGCATCGGGCCGACCACATCCTCGACACTCATCACCAGGCATGCTTCGCCCGCGATAGCCGCCCCGTAGGCCAACCAACCGGCGCTGCGCCCCATGGCTTCACAGATGAAATAGGCCCGCCCGGCGGCCGCGTCGTAGTTCAGGTTGCGAATCTCCGTAGCCAGAAACTCGGCGGCCGTGAAGTAGCCGAAGGTGAAGTCGATGCCCATGTAATCGTTGTCGATCGTCTTGGGCAAGTGCACGACCGGGAACCGCCGCGCTCCCTCCGGTAGCGTCTGTTGGAACAGCTTCACCTTGTTGGCTGTCTTCAGCGTATCATCGCCGCCGATCGAAATCAGGGCGTCGACTTCCAACGAGCACAAGGCGTTGTAAACCCGGCGCAGCGGCGCGGTGCGCTCCGGATCCTGCAAGTGTTCCGGCGAGGATACCAGTTTGCCGGGATTGGTTCGCGCGGTGCCGATCATGATGCCCTGCGACGTCCGGCGATGCGCCAGGTCCGCATGATCGATGCGGATGTAATGTTCGCCTTCGACGAGCGACGAGCCCTCCTCGAAGTCGATCAAGTTGGAATAACCGTGCTTGATGCCGATCACCTCGATCCCCGCGCTGAGGAACGCGTGCGCGGCCGTGCCAATGACCGCATTGGCACCGGGCGCCGGCCCGCCAGCGAAAAGAATTGCAACCCGTTTGATTTCGGACATGGTGGTCTCAACTCCATAGGAATCGTGGAATTCATTCAGAACACGCAGTGCATCCGCCGGGACCGCTGCGTCGCTGGTGCCGGGGCGCTACAGCAATTCGCGCTCGACCCACTTCGTGTCTACCTGGCCGCTGGCGAAGGCAGGTTCCTGCAACACGCGCATGTGGAATGGAACGGTGGTCGCAATACCGTCCACTTCGAATTCATGCAGCGCGCGGAGCATGCAGGCGATGGCCTCTTGCCGCGTCGGTCGGTGCACGATCAGCTTACCGATCATTGAATCGTAGAAGGGCGGCACGGTGTACCCCGCCTTGACGTGCGAATCAAACCGGACCCCCGGCCCGCCGGGGATGAACAAATCGTTGATCCTCCCCGGGCAGGGCTGGAAA
>RFIQ01000073.1 GCA_003695565.1 Planctomycetota bacterium
GCCACCAGATCGGGCCCGGTTTCCACCGTCTTGAACAACGGCGCGGTCAATAATCGCGGGTCGCGCCAAAAAGGATTCGGATTCTCCTCGGTCCCCGGAGCCCCCAGGGCAGCCACGAATTGCCCTTCCAACTGGAAACTGCCGGTGGCTCGCTGCAATGCGCGCCAGGCAGCTCCCACGACGTTCGGGTTTCCCTCCCAGCGATATAGACGCCCGGTCGGGGTGATAAAGTAGGATTTCCCGTGTTCGTCAACTAGCCACTTTTCGTTCTTGCCACCCCAGTTCTGGTGCAGATCCGAGCCGACGAACAGAGCATAATCCAGTCCCAATCGCCGCGCGGCGTAATATTCCGACCCCGACTCCGCGTCACTGGGTTGCAGATCCTGACGCAACTTGGTGACAAACATCTTCAGCCGCTGGTCGTCCTCGGTGCAACCTTGCCAGGTCGCCAAGATGAACTGCTCGCTGACGAACTTTTTGGCGAACCAGGCCAGTTCCTCGGTTTCACGAAAGTCGCTGGGCAGCCAATCCTTGACGTTGTTCTCCGTCCGTTGCATGGCCATGCGCGCTCCGCGCCCGGCAAACGGGACGAAGAAAAACACGATCATCAACATGATCAGTGCATTGGGCACGCCCAGAAATGATTTCTTCGAGTAGAAACCGTCGTTCATGCCAGCCGCTTCACTCCTGCTCCTACCTTGCCCACGCAAATCCGACCGCCCCAATACGTCGATTAAAGAGTAGGATTGGCGCAGCGTCTACAGTAATCGAGGCACCGGGCCCCTACAATGCATCGTCCTATTGCGGGGGGCACGATCAGGAAAGATGTGACAATTACCCGCGCGGCAAACAGGGCAGCCCAGGCAGGCAAGTCCATCTAGAAAAGACAGGCAGAGACTCATCCCGCGCCCCGGGCGCGGGCCCGACCATGTTTTCCCAGCGACTGGGGCCGGAATAGGCAAACGGCCCGCTTGCATCTAATCCAACACCTTGGCCGCTGAGATCAACTTGATGAAATCCTTGTTGGTCTCGAAACGCGAGAGCTGCTTGGTCAACTGCTCCATGGCTTCTACCGGATGCATCGTATTCAAAGTGCGACGCAGCATCGTCACCGCATGCAACGTCTCCTCATCGTGCAACAACTCTTCGCGACGCGTACCCGATTGCGTGATGTCGATAGCCGGCCACACCCGACGATCGGCCAGGCGGCGATCCAGCACCAACTCCATGTTCCCCGTCCCCTTGAACTCCTGGAAGATCAGATCATCCATGCGGGAACCGGTGTCGACCAATGCCGTACCCACGATCGTCAACGATCCACCTTCGGCGAATGCCCGGGCGGTGGCGAACAACTTCTTGGGGATATCCATCGCCTTGATATTGACGCCACCGGTCATGGTGGGCCCGGCGTTGCCAACCCACTTGTTGAAGGCACGCGCCAGCCGCGTGATCGAGTCCATCAACAAGAACACGTCCTTGCCCATCTCGGCCAGGCGCTTGCAGCGATCGATGATCAACTGACTCAGACGCACGTGGCTGTCCACATCCATATCGAGACTGCTGGCAATCACTTCGCCATTGATCACATTGCGGCGCATGTCGGTCACTTCCTCCGGCCGCTCATCGATCAACAGAACCATCAGGTGCACATCGGGGTGATTGATAGCAATCCCCTTGCTGATGTGTTGCAACATGATGGTCTTCCCACTGCGGGGTGGAGCCACAATCAGCGCCCGCTGCCCTTTGCCCAACGGTGCCAACAAGTCGATCACGCGATTGGTCAGCGGTTCGCGACCAATCTCCAATTGCAACCATTGCTCTGGATTGATGGGCGTCAACGCGCGCTCGTCGTCGAAACACTTGACGTCCCGATATTCGTCCGGCGGGATACCGTCGACGTCCAGGATCTCTCGCACCCGCGGCCCTTGCTGCTTGCGTGCCTGCTGCATCATGGCGTTGACCATCACACCCTGCCGCAAGCCGTACTTTTCAATCATCGTGCCGGGCACGAATGGATCCGTGCGCTCCCGGGAATAATTGCTCTCGGGACTTCGCAAGAAACCGTACCCGTTGGGGTGCATCTCCAGGATGCCGCGGAACGGCAGCAAAGGGATTTCACCATTCTCGTCGACCACCGGTTCGGGGAAAGACTCCGCACGGGAGGCCCCGGTGTTGCGGCGCCGCCGTGTGTTTCGACGCCCTCGAGATCCCGAGGCATAATTGCTGTTGCTGGAATTCGAACCCTGACTCGAACGCGGTCGATAACGTTTCTTTTTAGGCATAGAAGAGAAACCTAATCATGTTTAGATGTGCCACGCCGCCCGCTGAGAACCGACGCGCAAGCGATCGGTCCGTGGTCCAGCGATTGAATCGTAGCAAAGGAAAGAAAATCGTTGAGATGAACAAATTGGCGAACTCAGCGTGCACTTGCACTCGAGCGCCGACAGGCACCCTCTCCTCGGATGCATTTGCTCCTGTCTAGAAACTACAGTTCGGTACTATCGGTTGAAATTAGTGTTTTCCGACCGAGGCCTCGCATCCCTTCATGAAACACTTGCCTGGTCTGCCGCAACGGTTTCGATGCGGTCTTCTCTCGGCGTGCAACGCTCCAGCGACCGTTTAGAACCAAGCGCCGTACGGGAGAACGTATCGGGATTCTTCCTGGAGGCAAACTACCGTTGCCGCGGAACCATCAAGGCCCGCCCCATGCGATTCGGCCGAACAATTGCGTTTGCACCGCAAACGCTCCAGCCGAAATCCAAATCAACGCGGTCGAGGAGGCAGATTCGCAACTCGAATGCCATCTCAGTTGCCATCGGGCTGTCACCGGCCCGTATACACCGTGGAATGGTCCGCTGAAGAATCCGTCGGTGATTTGCTATGAAATATTATCTCTACAACGCTGCGTGTCAAGCCTGACCTCTGTCGGCAAGCCATGAATTCGCTATTTTCCGCAAATCACCCGCAATCGTTTCAAGCTGGCCATTCACGGATGCCGATTCGACTGATCAGGCTTGCGCTCCCATTATACGCCCAATTTCCGTTGCAAGGGAACCTGTACAAGTGAATCGATCTGTATTCTCCATTCTGTGGATTGCGGCACTGTGGATTGCAACCACGATCGCAGCGCGAGCTGGAGAGGCCGTACGATGGGCTCCAGACCTGCCAGCAGCTCAAGCTGCTGCACAGAGATTCCAGGTGCCGCTCATGATCCACTTCTACGGAGACCACTGTTTACCATGCGAGTTGGTCGACGCCCGCGTCTTCACCGACCCCGAGGTCATTTCCACCCTGAACCGGTACTTTATCTGCGCTCGTGTCAATGCTTCGGCGGCGGAAAACCGCCCCTTGGCCGCGCAATACCAAGTCCATTCATGGCCCACGGATGTGTTTATCAGCCCCGATGGAAAAACGCTCTATCAGGGCGTCTCGCCAACGACGGCCAACACTTACCTGGCCATTCTGAAGAATGTTGCTGTGCTCAATCGCGACCGCAACGTCATGCTGGCTGCCCAGCAGCAAGCCAATCCGGCAACACCACCGCCAGCCTCAGCGGAAGCACCGGGTTACCAGGCTTCCGAAGCGCCAGGCGTCACTAGCAAGGCTCTCTACGCCCAGTCTAATCCATCCGCCAATCCGGCGCCAAACGGTGCGTCCATCCCTACAGCACCTTCCGCCTCGGCAATCCCAAATCAGCCGGCCGGCAGGGGAGCAACTCTAACGGCCGCCGATCACGCCACCACCGTGGCCGGCCCTTTGCCTCCCCACCTGCAGGCTCCCCGCCTCTCCCCGAGCCCACCCGCATCACCGCACCTGCAGACTCCTTCGATGTCAGCCACCAATCCACACGCTTCCCTCCCGCCGGCTGGCCCAGGACCTTCGTCCGATCCCGGCATGAGCCGGCCTTCTCCGGCAACACAGCTAGCTCAGCAGCAGGGAGCGCTGCCCCAGCCGTCGATCCGTCCAGCCACGGGGTCCTCCGACGGATCACCGTCGAGCAATACTCATCGGGCCACGCCCCCAATGCAATTGGCGTCTCGTCCGTCCGACAACCCGCGGTTCCAATCCGCCACCATCACATCGCATCGAAACGCTACGGAGGCCCCTGCACGAACCACCCCACCCCGCGGCGCAGCGGATGTATCCCCACAGGAAGGCCAGGAGGGCAGTGAGTTCTATCAATTCGCCTCCCGGCAAACCACTCACATCAATCGTGAAGCCACGTCAGGCTCTACCACACAAGACCGTTGGGTGCCTGGCACAGGGGACGCAGCGCGAAGTACCGGAGGAATTTTGATCAGCAATCCCTACGCGGCAGACACGCCTTCCGAGGATTCTACCCCAAGCATGGCAGCACCCGCCACCGATACAGCTAGCGGCAGGCCAGCACAGTCTTCTGCCAACGGTGGATTCCGCCAAATGGCTGAAGTGGATCGGGCATCGACTGACCACCCGTCGCTGGGAGGGTTCTGCCCGGTCACATTGGCTCAGGCAGGGCAATGGGCTGAAGGGAAACGACAATTCGCGGTTCGCCATCGCGGGAAAGTCTATTTCCTCGCCTCGCGTGAGTTGATGGAAACCTTCTTGGCTGAGCCTGATGCGTACAGTCCCGTCTTAGGGGGCTATGACCCGCTGGTTTACCTGGAGGAAGGCAAACTTGTCGAGGGAAAACTCGAATTCGGGTTGCACGATCAGGACACCGGCCGCCTATACCTGTTCAGCTCTGCACAATCCAAGCAGCGGTACTGGCAGGAGTTCGATCGCTACCAACGCGAATTGCAACAGATTCTTGAGCCACTGGGTCTGGCCTACTGAATGGCTCGAGCCCTCGACATGCGGGATTCTGGGGAACGACCACTATAGTTTCGGGATCGGACGCTTGGGAGGCGGCTTCTTCAACATGCGTGCCTGGTCGTCGCGCGGCGGACGCGGCATGTTGTTGTTATTGTTGGGCCGGTTGTTGCTTGGCGGGGGATTCAAATCCGTGAATTCTTCGGACCACTCCCACCCGATGGGATTGCGCAGTTCGCGCTCGGCCAACAATCCCCAAGGGGTGCCGCGGTGTTCCGTAGCAACGCGCTGCAACAATTCTCGGGCATGATTCGCTTCCTTCTCCAGCTTGCTGCCGACCGTAATCTCGTCGCTGGGCTTCAACACCCACGTGTTGTTCTGAGGGTCTTTGAAGTTCAGGCCGCGTTTGAGCTTGGCGAGCATAGCATTGTAGGTCTCGGCGCGAACCTTATGGG
The DNA here is from genome assembly GCA_003695565.1 of Planctomycetota bacterium. Taxonomy (GTDB): domain Bacteria; phylum Planctomycetota; class Planctomycetia; order Pirellulales; family Pirellulaceae; genus Aureliella. The sequence continues at coordinate 5,247 of RFIQ01000073.1, forward strand.
CCAGGACCGTCCCCAATGCCAGGTCGAAACCGGCCAGCCAGCGCGGCGATGATTCGCGATCTCGAAACTCCTCCCCCGTCTTGAGCAACTCGGCCAACTGAGCCAATGGTGGTTCGATCCGCGCCGCAGCGCGTTGCGCTTCGGTCAACGCGGTAACCAGAGCCGCATCGCTGCGCTTCACAAACCGCGTCGTCGGGTTGCGCAAGACATCCACTCGCGGCAGGGAAGCAGCTTGAACCAATACCCGCCGCAGCGGACTGGAGTTCACCCGCTGCATGTACTCCTCGTGCGAAACATAATCGGGTTGATATTTGGCCATCACTTCGGGGTCGAAGAAGTATTGCAGGTCGGAGGCGAACTCCTCCACCTCGCTCCGCCGCACGCGCTGGCCCACGCGGCGGTTCGGGTGCACCGTAAAGTAAATCCCACCGGTCTCGTACGCCAAACGGCTCAACGCGTAGGGGCCAAACCCCGAATCGACCACCGGTTCGCTGAAGTAATCGTCGCGGAACCCGAGCTTGACCCGTTCGGGCATGATGGATTCCGGCCCCTGATCGACCTGTGCCCATTGCGGAGTTTGGTCGTACTTGGGATCGGGATCGACGTACTTCACGTAAGTGAATTCACGGCCAAAGGGAGCGGGAACACCGATCACGTATACCGGAATGGCAAACTTCCGGCACTCTTCGATCGTCCTTTCCAAGCCGTTCGCGTCGTCGCCCCGTTCATCGGTCACCGCAACGAACAACACATTGCGCTCGGGACCACGGCCGGTATTGCTGCTGCGATAGCGTTTGAACTTTTCCACGCCGGTATACAGCGCCGAAAAAACGCGTTCGATCCCGGTGTCGTCCATCTCGATCGAATCGATTGCCTGCCGGATTTCTTCGATATCAGCCGTCGGTTTGGGGGTCAGCAAATTCACCGTCGATCCGAACGCAATCACGCTGGTCAGCAACGGTTCCTCCGTGTACTTGCGCGTGCGACCACTCGCTTCGCGGGAACGTTCGACAATCCCCAACTCTTCGTAGATACGATCAAAACGATCCCGAATCTCCTGCCGACGCCTGGTCAGGCTGCCCGATTGATCGAAGAACCAGACCACCAAGGTGGGGCGTTCTTCCATGGCGCGCAAGATTTCATAAGTAATCCTGTCCACCGCGCCATCGGTGCCGGTCGCGCCCACACCCGTCATGCCTTTGACGACGACGTCGCTGCGCACCAACCCCACCGCCTTCTCCAACTGATTGTTCAAGTCGTAGGTGGCGTTCATCACAGGTGGATCGATCGACGGCGACGGAATCTCCGACAGATCGGCCAGCACGGGTGCCATGCTCAAGGCTTGGGCGGTGCTGGAATTGCTATTGGCCCCCACCTCGGCGGACGGCTCCTCCGAGTACGCGATATCCTCGACGATCGTGAATTCCTCTTCGATCGCTCGGGGAGCCGCAGTGAAGGTCAATTGGTCACTGACGTTTTGCGCCACGATCGGAAAGACTGCCAGAGCCAGGATCACGACGACATGGAACAGCAAGCTGACCAGGAATGCCTGGTTCTTGGTGTCCAACCAACCGGGTTCGTCGAACCCCTCCTCCAGTTCCGCCAGATCCGCTTCCGGTACAGCATCCGTGCCCGTCACCTGGACGTCAGCGGCGGGCGAGGCAGCCGATACTTCCGCGTCTACGCGCTCCCCGACCAGAGCAGCATCGACCACGCCAACAACGGTGTTCTGTTCCCCGTCCACCCGTTTAAGCATCCGTTTCAACTCCCCTGCGGCTCTCTTTCGGATCCAGTGAACTCGACTTGCTGGCCCATCCTCGACTTCAACACCCAGCAACTAGCAGATCGGCGACTCGCCAAAGGTTCCCCCCCGGCACAGACAATGAGGGAATCCGTCAGGAAGTGACTGGATCCTGCGTTCAACCTATAGGTTAGCCAAAAATGGGACCGAAAGCGAGTTCGGGCCGGGCCGTATCCCGCCGTTCCTCTGAACCCATCACCAGGGAATAGCGAACGCCAGACCAAGATGGTACCCAGCCATTTCCCCCCACGCAAAGAAAGTGCTTACCCCACAAAGTGGCCACACGAGACGGGTTTGAGGAACGTCCGATAGCCCTTGCCCTACAGCGTCCAGTCGGCAGCACTCTAGGCACTCCCTCCCTCCCCGTACCGCCGCCTTTCCAGGCAGCCCCTTCTGCGTACCGCCGCCTTTCCAGGCGGTCTCCTCGAACTTGCCGCCCCTCGGCGTCATCCCCGACGCATCACCTAGGGCCGTTGGTATCCATTCCCTCTGATTGGCTGCTGACCTGCCGAATACTTTCACCGCTCACCGAATCGGGCGTTGCACCCTGCCCAGACGAGTTCGCCCTCGATTCCCGAGTTCGCTGAAGAAACGTTACAATGAGCGTTCGAACCGCAATTCCCTCGCATCTACCGTGCAGGTCCTATCCGACAAGTTGCCGATACGAGCTGGGCCGTTCAGATAGGTACTTACCGGCATGTCAAAACCCGCTGCCTCGTCCAATACGATTGAATCCGCACCGGCGCCCCCCTCATCTGGCAGCCCGTCGAAGCGCCCCGTTTTCTTGCGTGCCAAGTGGCTATCGGTGCTGGTGGCCAGTTGGGAGGTCGACCCCTGCCTGCTGGCTTCGCACGTCCCGTTGGGTACCGAATTGGACATGCACCACGGCAAGACCTACGTTTCGTTGGTGGCTTTCCTGTTTCGCGATTTGCGGGCCTGCGGTTTACCGATTCTGACGCATCGATCGTTTGGCGAGATCAATCTGCGTTTCTACGTACGCCGCTACGAACCGTGTGCAGAGCGGGGGGTAGAAGTACGATCGGGAGTATCCTTTCTGCGCGAATATGTGCCCAGTCGGCTTATTGTGGCAGCCGCTCGATGGAGCTACCGCGAACCGTACCGGAGGCTGCCGATCCGCACGACCATTGGCCGCCAGGACCAGCACTGCCAATTGAGTTTGGCGTGGCAGACAGCCTCGGGCCAGCAGCGCATCGCATTCGCTGCCGATGACCATTACAACCATCCGCAACCGGGATCGGCCGATCAGTTTCTGGTCGATCGCTTCTGGGGCTACACGCGGTTCTCCGCAGCCGTTACCAGCGAATACTACGTGCACCACCCGGCCTGGCGAGTCGTTCGTCCTCGATCCCTGGAACTCGATTTCGATCCAGCGGCATTGTTCGGAACAACTTGGGGGAGCCCTCTATCCCGCCCACCTGCCCACTGCGCGATCGCTGATGGTTCGCCTGTCGCTATCAGTTTTCCGCGCCGCATCACCGCGCCGGTCCGGGCCGATTTGCGGGCTCTGGCTGAATCGACCACGCCAGTCCCGGCATGACCCGACAATGCCTGGCAATTTCCGTAGGGAATCATCAGCCGATCGCACCGGCAGTCGCATGCTTCTCCGCCGCCATCGCACCTCGGCGGAGAAGCGGACGATGCGCTACGGATCACTTAGGTTCAAACAAGTGTTATAGGTGGTTTACGCTGTGCCATTTCAGGAATGGCTGCAGCCAGTACTTCTTCGATCCGCTCAGCGAAAATGAACTCCATTTCCTGCCGTACTTCCTCGGGTAGTTCGCTGATGTCTTTTTCGTTACCTTTCGGCAAGATGACGCGTTTCAGTCCGGCACGATGCGCGGCCAAGACTTTTTCCTTGATGCCACCGACCGGCAATACCAGACCACTCAGGGTGATTTCCCCCGTCATGGCCGTATCGGCCCGTGCTGGCGCGTGCGCGAACAGGGACGCCAAGGCGGTCGCCATGGTCACGCCCGCCGAGGGGCCGTCTTTGGGAACCGCGCCGGCTGGAACGTGGATGTGAACACTGGCATTTTCCAAATGTTCACGTTCCAAGCCTAATTGGGGAGCCATGGAAATCAGATAACTCAAGGCGGCCCGCGCCGACTCCTTCATTACCCGCCCCAGGTGGCCGGTCAATGTCAATTTGCCTCCCTTCCCCAGATCGACCGCTTCTACGTACAGCACGTCGCCTCCGGTCGGGGTCCACGCCAGGCCAGCGGCCACTCCAGGGCGCAGTTGCTGCCGCGCTTTCTCGGGAGTGAACCGCTCGGGCCCCAGAATGTCAGGCAAATCATCGGGCGAAATCCGAATCGGGGTCGGTTCGCCTTCGACGATTCGCTTGGCCGTCTTCCGCACGATCCGCCCGATCATGCGTTCCAAGTTGCGCACACCCGCCTCGCGCGTGTATCCCCGAATGACATAACGCAACGCTTCATCGGTGATATCGATCTGATCCGGTTTCAATCCAGCCTCGGCAACCTGGCGTGGGATCAGGTAACGCCGGGCAATCTTCTCCTTTTCCTCGCTGCTATAACCCGACAAGGTCAACACCTCCATGCGGTCCAGCAGCGGTGCGGGAATCGTATCCAGCGAATTGGCAGTGGTAATGAAAAACACCTTGGACAAATCGAAGGGCAGGTCCAGGTAATTGTCGTGAAACTCGCGATTCTGCTCGGGGTCCAGAATCTCCATCAGGGCTGCGGCCGGGTCGCCCCGATAGTCGCGGCCGAGTTTGTCGATCTCGTCCAGCATCAACACGGGATTGCGCGTGCCGCAGCGGCGAATGGCTTGAATGATGCGGCCGGGCATTGCGCCGATGTAGGTGCGACGATGCCCCCGCAGCTCGGCCTCATCATGCAAACCGCCCAAGGCCAACCGTTCGAACTTGCGTCCCAACGCTTTGGCAATCGATTTACCTAGGGATGTCTTGCCGACGCCCGGCGGTCCCACAAAACACAGGATGGGAGCCTTGGCTTCGGGATTCAATTTCATTACAGCCAGATGCTCAATGATGCGATCCTTGACGGTCTCCAGATCGAAGTGATCTTCATCGAGCACCGCCCGGGCATGCTCCAGATCGAGATTATCGGGCGTGACGGTATTCCAGGGCAATTCCAGCAACAGATCGATATAGGTCCGCGTCAACTGGTAATCGGCTGCATTGGGAGACATGCGTTCCAACCGCTTGAGCTCTTTTTCGACCTCTTGCGCGACATTCTCTGGCAACTCCACCTCTTCGAACTTGCGGCGCAGTTCCACCAGGTCCGCCTGCTCGGAGCCATCTTCGCCCAACTCGCGCCGAATCGCTTCCAATTGCCGCCGCAACATGTACTCGCGCTGTTCGCGGCTCATTTCCGATTGGGCCGTCGACGCGATCTCCATTTGCAGCTCACGGACTTTCAGCTCATACGAAAGATAATCGATGAGCAAACGCAAGACTTCTTCGCACGAATTGGCCGCCAGCAATTCCCGGTCCCGCTCGACGCTCAACCCCATCAACGATGCCAGCAAATATGCCAACTCCAAGGGGTCGGTAACCTGGGTCAGGATCTGCCCTACAGCGGCCGGAGCATTCCCTTGCAAATGCTCGGCAATCTTCGTGGCCAATTCGACCACATTGCGTCGCAAGGCCTCGACTTCCTCGGTCTTCTCGCAAGCCACCGGTGCCGGCGCGAAATGTGCCTGAAGGTAGCCATCCTTGCGCACCAGCTTCTCAATGCGAACGCGAAGTACCCCTTGGGCTATCAGCGAAACGCCTTCGTTGTTCCGTTCGGCCTTCTTGATCACGGAGACCGTCGCGTATTCGAACAGGTCCTGCTGCTCTGGCTCTTCCACCGAGGGGTCCAACTGGGTAGCGACGATCAATGTCTTGTCTTCGCTAGCCAGTGCCGCCTCGATGGCCGCCACCGAGGCGGGACGACTGGCGGCCAACGGCATCATCATCATCGGAAACATAACGCTTCCCCGCAGGGGCAGCACGGGCAGCACCGCTTCCTTCCAGGGCAACTGGTCTTCCGCAGCCTTCTTCTCGGCATCCGCCCCCCCATTTGACTCGGTAGCCTGGCGGCCCGATTCCGTGTCCAACATATCCTGATTGTTGTCCCTTGCTCGTTGCGTATCTTGCATCTTCATTCCTCTCCGCTCCGCCCAGACGTGTCGTTCAACCAAACCAGCAGCATTCCGTCCCGATACTCAGTCGACAGCGACGTGGACTGAATGTCACACGGCAGGCCCACGGCCCGCTCGAATCGGTTGTAGCTGATCTCCAGCGAGTATGTTTGCAATCCCGCATGCACCATGACATCGCGCCGCACCCCGCGAATCACCAAGTGACGCCCCGATCGCTCCAATTCCAACTCCGAAGGATTGATTCCGGCCAGGTCGAACTTGACCAACCACCCCTGCGGAGTCCGATACACGTCGGCAGCCGGTGCCCAGCACCCGCTGCCGCTCCCAACCGGCTGGATCATCCAATCGTCACCCATGGTGTCCCCTCAGCATGTTCTCGGCGGCCTCGTTTCCACCCTAGAACGTTCCCGATACCCGAGGGCTGCGCGGGAACGTCCAAGCCCGCGTCTCGGTGCGCGCCCCCTTCTGAGATTCCTTGCCGCACACGCTGGCATGTAGCAGTCCGCATGCCAGAATTGTCGACGCGCAAAGAAAAACGCCAAGTTGTCCGGGATCGCTCCGTTCGAACAACTTGGCGGGGTACTGCGTCAATTCGTCCGGTCCAGCGGACTCTGGCGCGCTGCCTGGACCTTCCATCGATCAATACATGTCGTAATCGCCGCCGTGTCCACCTTTCTTGCGGGACTCATCCTTGGGTTTCTCGGCGATCAAGGCGTCGCTGGTCAACAGCAGGGTAGCCACACTGGCAGCGTTTTCGAGCGCCGTACGTACCACCTTGGTGGGGTCGATCACGCCGGCTTTAACCAGGTCCTCGTACACGCCGGTAGCTGCATTGAAACCGAAATTGCCGCTACCTTCCATCACTTTCTCGCACACCAGCGAGCCATCCTGTCCGGCGTTTTCTGCGATCCAGGTAAGCGGAGCTCGGCATGCGCGCAGGACCAGGCTGTAGCCTGCTTGCTCGTCCTGGCTCAAGCCATCCCGTGTGGCTTTGGCCGAAGCCCGCACCAGCGCCACACCACCGCCGGGCACAATTCCTTCTTCGACAGCCGCCCGAGTCGCATTGAGGGCGTCCTCGTACCGCATCTTCTTTTCTTTCACTTCCGCTTCGGTGGCACCGCCGACGCTGATCTTTGCCACGCCGCCGGCCAACTTTGCCTTGCGCTCCTGCAGTTTCTCGCGATCGTAATCGCTGGTGGACTTCTCGTACTCGTGCTCGATCTGGGCAATCCGAGCCTTGATGTCCGCCGTCTTGCCAGCGCCTTCAATAATCGTGGTGGTATCCTTGGTGACGACGACCTTTTTGGCGCGTCCCAAATCGCTCAGTTCGACATTCTCCAAC
>RFIQ01000074.1 GCA_003695565.1 Planctomycetota bacterium
CTGCTGCCCCTGCGCGAAAAACTGACGGAGGTGGTTGGTGAAAAGTGGCTGGCCGAGTACCGCAAGACGCAGAAGTACGACGTCGAATTGCCCAATGTCATCCAGGAATGGGAGGTCCCTCGTGAGAAACCGGACGACTGGCCACAAGCCACTCAGCCACTACTCACTGCTTTCTGGGACGCGAGAATCGCGCGCCAGAAAGCCATCGACGCCTCGATCGCCGCCAAAGCGGACTTCGAATACCTGTACGACAAACCGTACCAGGACAAGAAAAAAGTCCGCGTGGCCGGGCCGTTCACTGTCGAAAGCCTTTCGCCGCACCGCACGCTGGCCGTCGGCCCCGACGACGAACTGCTCGACCCGGTCCAGCCTTCCAAAGAAATCGACGGCGACGAAGCCGACTTCGTCCAGATGGTGCTGGAAAACCTGAAGATGTCCGGCGTCCAGCAGGCCCACAAGGAAGACCGCATCGAGTTCTCATCGATCACTCCCTGGCCCGGCCATTACGTCTGTGCCGAAGGAGTGGCCAGTGGTCAGTGGCAAGCGGCTGGTGAAGGAAAAAATACCAGTTCACAAACGAGCCACGAATCACAAACCACTAACCACTATCGCGCCGCGATCTTTATTGGCCCGGAATTCGGTACGGTCAGCCGGGAAGACCTGGTCGCCGCCGCCCGCGAGGCGGCCGACGCCGGCTTCGACGTGCTGATCGCCTGCGCCTTCAACTTCGACGCTCATTCTTCCAACTTCGACAAACTGGGCCGCGTCCCCATCCTGAAAGCTCGCATGAATGCCGACCTGCACATGGCCGAGGACCTGAAGAACACCGGCAAAGGCAACCTGTTCGTCATCTTTGGCGAACCGGACGTGGAAGTGGTTAGTGGTCAGTGGTTAGTGACTCGTGATGGAAGAATGGTGGCCAGTTATGAGCAAGTTAAGAAGCTATCGGGACTTGGAAGTCTGGACGAAATCAATCGACTTGGCCGAGAGGATTTACAGCGTTTCAAAGACGTTTCCGCCGGACGAGCGGTTTGGGTTGACCAGCCAGATTCGACGAGCGGCCGTGTCAGTGCCGGCGAACATCGCCGAGGGAGCCGCGAGGACGGGGACGGGGGAGTTTCTGCAGTTTCTAAGCGTGGCAAGCGGCTCGCTGGCGGAAGTGGAGACGTTTCTGGTTCTGGCCCAGCGGCTGAATCTGATTCCGCCGGAGCAGTTTCGAATGTTGGAACAGCAGGCGGAGGAAATCTGCCGCATGCTCGGTGGCCTCAAGCGGTCGCTGCAATCGAGGCGCTGACTCGCGGCGACTTCCCGCTTTCACTAACCACAAATCACTACGCACAAGTCACGATTCATGGCGTCGACGTTTTTCATCCGAACACGGGCGAAGTTCGCAGCGACGGGGCCGAAGGGATCGCCTGCTGGTTCATCGACACCGACTACAACGAAGAGAGCTTTTTCGTCCGCCACGCGTATTTCCTGGGCGCGAACGATCCCTACAAGTCGCTCAAGAAGACGCTCAAGGCGGAGATCAGCGAAGAGGCCTGGGAATCGCTGCACAGCGACACCTCCCGCCCATTTCCCAAACCCCGAACCGGTCGCATCGCAGTCAAAGTCATCAACCACCTCGGCGATGAGGTCATGAAAGTTTTTCGAGTGGAATCAGACCGCTGATCAACGCTGATGAACACTGATCAGGAGAAAGAACATTAGCGTCGATCAGCGTCCCTAAGCGGTCCGTCATTTTTCAGATTACGATCCATGCAATTTCGCATCGCCGATACATTCACCGATAGCCTTGCCAAACTGACTGGCGATGAGCAGAAGGCGGTCAAGATGACGGCCTTTGATCTGCAACTGAATCCCGCCAGTCCGGGACTGAGCTTCCACAAACTGGATCGGGCCAGGGATAAGAATTTCTGGTCGGTTCGCGTCAATCGTGACATTCGGTTAATCGTCCACAAAACCGACGCCAGCCTGCTGCTGTGTTACGTGGATCATCACGATGCGGCCTACCACTGGGCCGAACGGCGCAAACTGGAAACGCATCCCGCGACCGGGGCCGCTCAACTGGTCGAGATCCGGGAAACGGTCAAGGAAATCACGATTCCCAGTTATGTCGTGGCCGAACAGCCCGCTCCGACTCGTCCCCCTTTGTTTGCCGATGTTCCGGAAGAGCAACTGCTTTCGTACGGGGTTCCGCCGGAATGGCTGGACGACGTGCGTCTGGCGACGGAAGATTCGCTGTTCGAGCTTGTCGAGCACTTGCCGCGGGAAGCGGGCGAGGCGCTGTTGGAACTGGCAACGGGCGGGACACCGGAAGTACCTGTTGCCGTGCCAGCCGGTGGAACGCCTTTTGAACATCCGGATGCGCAGCGCCGCTTCCGTCTGGTGACTGACAGCGAAGAGCTGCGGCAGGCACTCGATTATCCGTGGGAAAAGTGGGCCATCTTTCTGCACCCGACGCAGCGCGATCTGGTCGAGCGGCATTACAACGGCCCGGCTCGCGTCGCCGGTTCGGCCGGAACGGGAAAAACGGTTGTTGCACTGCATCGTGCCGCTTTTCTGGCCAGGACTCATCAGGATGCCCGTATCCTTGTAACAACGTTTAACCGGATGCTGGCCCGGATGCTGGAAGCCAAGCTGCGGCTGCTGCTGGGAAACCAGCCGCGACTGTATGAACGGATCGAAGTCTACTCGATTGGCGACGTTTGCCGCCGCCTGTACACGAGCCGTCTGGGGACGCCAAAGATCGCCGACGAGGGCCTGGTGCGCCAGTTGTTGCTGGAGGCAGCGTCCCAGACGGAAGGCCACAGGTTTACGGAACGATTCCTGTGGTCCGAATGGAACGACGTCGTCGATGCGTGGCAGCTTGCAACGTGGGAGGAGTATCGCGACGTGGCTCGGTTGGGCCGCAAAACGCGTCTGGGAGAGGCCCAGCGCAAGATTCTTTGGAGCATTTTTGAGCGTGTCCGGGGGAAGCTGAACGAACAAGGTCTGATCACGCAGCCGACGCTGGTTGCTCGCGTGGCCGAGAACCTGCGACAGTCGGAGTCGCTGCCGTTCGATTATTGTATTATCGACGAGGCCCAGGACCTGGGCGTGCCGGAACTGCGAATGCTGGCTGCCCTGGGAGGCTCCAACCCCAATGGCCTGTTCTTTGCGGGCGACCTTGGCCAACGCATCTTTCAGGCTCCGTTTTCCTGGAAATCGCTGGGGGTGGATGTGCGAGGCCGTTCACGCACTCTCAAGATCAACTACCGAACGTCGCACCAGATTCGTGCTCAGGCCGATCGCCTGTTGCCTCCCGAGCTGTCAGACGTGGACGGAAACGCCGAACAACGTCGCGGCACCATTTCTGCCTTTCAGGGGCCCGAGCCAACGATTGCGACGTTCGAATCGGCAGAGAGCGAACAGCAGGCGGTCGCGGACTGGATTCGCGCATGCGTTGATGACGGGATTCGCCCGGAAGAGATCGGGGTATGCGTGCGTTCTCTCGATGAACTGGGTCGAGCGCGGCGGGCGATTGAGCAAGCGGAAGTTTCGGCGGTCGACCTGGAAAAAGTGGAAGAACCGGTTGCTGGTGCCGTTTCGGTTCTGACCATGCACCAGGCAAAGGGGCTGGAATTTCGAGCGGTCGCGGTGATGGCGTGCGACGACGACGTTCTACCGCTGCAGGAACGTATGGAAAACGTGGCCGACGATTCGGACCTGGAAGAAGTCTTCAACACCGAGCGACACCTGCTGTACGTCGCCTGCACCCGCGCCCGCGATCGCCTGATGGTCTCAGGCGTTGAACCTGCGTCCGAATTCCTTGAAGATCTTCTTCAGAATCACTAGGTACGTAGCAAACAGTAAATAGGTCGCAGAGGGGAGACCGCTGATGAACGCTCAGGAACGCTGATGAATAGGAGTGAGCTGGTGAATAGGAGTGATGGGCGTTGATGAGCGTGGTTGAGCGGTTGGGGGGCGGTGGAAGAGAGCGGAGATGGAAGAAGGAGTTGAAGGGCGGCTGGTTCGGGGGCTAGCGTTGCAGCAGGCAAACGCATTGGGCCTGGATGATACGGCCTTGACCGATGTCACCGGTCGATTCACCGGTCTTGCCTTTCAGGCCGATGCACTCGGTGTGGATGCTCAGTAGGTCGGCCAGGTGCTGCCGTATCCGCTGGCGATGAGGCAGCAATTTGGGACGCTCCGCCAGCACGACGCAATCCAGGTTGACCAGGCTCCAGCGGTGGCGTTGGACCTGTACGTACGCAGCCAGCAGCATCTGGCTGGAATCCCGACCACGATTGGCTGGATCGGTATCGGGGAACATTTCCCCGATGTCTCCCAAACCGGCTGCGCCGAGGACCGCGTCGGTGATCGCATGCAACAGGACGTCGGCATCGCTGTGCCCCGCCAGATGGGCGTCGAAATCGATATCGATTCCTCCCAGCCGCAGCGGGCCGCCGGGTTCCAAGCGATGGGTGTCGTGCCCCAATCCGACGCGCAGTTCCATGGATTCGTCTCCTCGTGCATCCTGTCCCGGTGGGCGGCGGTTCGCATCGTCCCTCCGGCTGTGCGGTTGTGCGGCCGCGGCGTATAATCGCCCGACTATGGCAATTATCGAAATTGAAAACCTGACCAAAACCTACCGAGTCTATCAAAAGCGCGAAGGCCTGGTGGCGGCCATCCGCGGACTGTGGCACCGCGAGTACCGTGACGTGTACGCGGTTCGCGGCATCAATTTGACGGTCGAGCAGGGTGAGTTCGTCGCTTTTCTCGGGCCCAACGGGGCGGGCAAGACAACCACGCTCAAGCTACTGTCCGGCGTCATCTATCCCACCAGTGGCACGGCCCGGGTGATGGGATTTGTGCCCTGGGAACGACACAACGAGTACCGCCGTCGCTTCGCCCTGGTGATGGGGCAGAAGAACCAGCTTTGGTGGGACTTGCCCGCGCAAGAATCCTACCGTTTGCACCAGCAGATCTACCGTATTCCGCCGGAGGATTTCCAGCGGCGGTTGGATGAGCTGTCGGAGCTGTTGCGGGTGCGGGAGTTGCTAGGTCGGCCAGTGCGTGAATTGTCGCTGGGCGAGCGGATGAAGATGGAGTTGATCGCGGCGTTGCTGCACGCCCCCGACGTGCTGTTCCTGGACGAACCGACGATCGGATTGGACGTGGTGGCACAGCACAATATCCAGGAGTTTCTCAAGTTTTACCAGCGCGAACGCCGGATCACGATCCTGTTGACCAGTCATTACATGCAGGATGTGGAGGCCTTGTGCAAACGCGTGGTGGTGATCAACGACGGGGTCATCCAATTCGATGGGTCGCTGGACGAGATCGTGGACAGTTTCAGCGGTTACCGCGTCGTGCGTCTGCACCTGGCAGAGGGGCAGTCCGCCGAGGGCCTGGCGCGGCTGGCCGAGGTCGAGTCGATCGAGCTGCCGCGCGTCACGCTGAGGTGCCCGCGCGGCGAGGTGGCACGGGTCTTAGCGCGGGTCTTGGAAGATTATCGCATCGTCGACTTGTCGGTGGAGGACCCGCCGCTGGAAGAGACGATCGCCCGATTGTATGAAAACGCGCGGGGCGAGAACCGCCAATCGCTGGCGGCCGCGACGGAGGCGTGAACGTGGGGACCGTTACACTACCAACCAAGGCCAGCATCTGGTGGACCATCTATCGCACCGCTTTGGCCGAGCGATTGGCCTACCGTGGCGATTTCGCCTTGGGGACACTGATGCGGTTCCTGCCTATCATCACCCAGATTTTTTTGTGGTGGGCGATCTTCGATGCTGCCGGAGGCGGGGCTGTCGGCAGCACGCGCCTGGCCGGATACTCGTTCCACGACATGGTCGCCTACTACTTGCTGAGCATGTTGGGGCGTGCCTTCTCCAGCATGCCCGGTCTGGCCTCCACGGTTTCGAAACAAATTCGTGAAGGAGAGATCAACCGATACTTGATTCAACCGATCGACATGATCGGGTTCTTGTTGCTGGGCCGCGTGGCTCACAAGACCGCGTATTACGCCATCGCCATCGGTCCCTTTGCTCTGGTGTTCTTCCTGTGCGGGAACTATTTTCCCGCCTGGCCCGAGGTCGACGTGTGGGTGGGAATGTTCCTCGCCCTGGTCTTCGCCTTCCTGTTGGGATTCTTCCTCGACCTGTGCATCGGGCTGATCGGGTTCTGGTTTCTGGAAGTCAGCTCGTTGTTGTTCGTCTACATGTTGTTGAACTTCTTTCTGTCCGGCCACATGTTTCCGCTCGACTTGTTGCCACCGTTTTGGCGGCAGGCCGTCGGGTATCTGCCCTTCCAGTATCTGGCCTACTTTCCCGCCGCCATCTACTTGGGCAAGATCCCCGCCGATCAACTGTGGTATCACCTGGGGATCGAGGCATGTTGGTTGGTGGCTGTGATCGCGGCGGCTCGGGTCCTGTACGCCCGCGGCTTGAAACGCTACAGCGGATTTGGAGGGTAGGGAAATGTCCAGCCGCCAGTCGACGCGTCCCGATTACTTCCGCGTCTTTTTGACGTTCGCTCGCAACTCGCTGGTGCGCGACATGATGTTTCGCACCAACTTCCTGATCGAAGCCATCACCAGCCTGTCGTGGGCGATCATGAATGTGGGCTTCTACTGGATCGTGTTCGAGCACACACCCTCGATCGGCCAGGACACGGGATGGGGCAAGTACGAGTTCTTTGTCTTCCTGGGCACCACCTGGATCATCAACGCGCTGGTTCAGGCTTTCTTCATGCCCAACTGCGAAGAGTTCAGCGAAATGATTCGTACCGGCGCACTCGACTTCGCCTTGTTGAAACCGATCGACACGCAGTTTCTGGTGTCGTTCCGCAAGGTCCACTGGTCCAGTCTGTCCAATCTATTGCTGGGGATCGGGTTGCTGGTGCTCAGCCTGCAAGAGCTTGCCCATCGACCGGTTCAGCCCTGGCGGCTCAGTGCATCGGTGTGTCTGCTTTACCCGCTGTACATTCTGTGCGGGGTAGCCATCCTGTACAGTTTGATGACCTGCCTGGCAGCGACCAGCGTTTGGTTGGGACGCAATCAGACCCTGTACGATTTCTGGTTCTACATCACCAACTTCTCGCGCTACCCGATGGAGATCTATCGCCGGGGATGGGGCATTCCGCTGTGGTTCGTCTTCACGTTCATCATTCCCGTGCTGCTGGTGGTCAACGTCCCGGCGCGAATTCTAGCCCAGCCGGTATCCGGCAAGAGTGGATCGGAATGGCCGTTGGCGGCGTTTACCGTCCTGGCTGCTGCCGGATCGGTGCTGGCCAGCCGCTGGGTGTTTCGCCGGGCCCTGGCAGCCTACCGCAGCGCCAGTAGCTGAACCGACCAACACGGGGGTCACCCCTTGGAGGCGGATGGATTCTCGTTGCAGAAGAGCGTTCAATCGCCGCCAAGATCGGGACTCTCCCACGTAAGGCGCAGATTCTCGCTATTTTTCCTAAGCTGCCGATTGACATTGCTGCAGTCAACGAACAAACTGCGCGATGGACTCAGCCTGTCAACCGACGGTCGGTCGCATAATCGCCCCATTTTGCAGGTTTTTCTTTATTAATCTTATGTTTTGTGCCTCAGTTGGTTCAGGGTTGTCCCGTAGGCTGTTTCTTGTGCTTCAACAGTCTATGTGGGGGGTGTTGCATCGATGGACGACCGTATGGAAGTCCTTGCGGTTGGCTATTCTTGGTGCCGTCGTGACGCTCACAGCACCGAACTACGCGGTGGCGGACATCATCGATTTTGAAGACTTGAATACCAGAAAGAATTTCGTCGATCAAGGTATTGCTGATGACTACAAGGACTTCCAATGGGGGCACAGCACGTCCGCCGGTCTAGCCGGGGCGCAAATCCCCTCAACCGAATCCAAAGGCTGGGCATCCGCGACAACCGGTTCACCTGCGTCCGGTTCGCCGCCAAACAATGTCCAGGGTAACGTCTATGCCTGGAACTGGGATAGTGTGCAGAGCCTGTTCATCAAGTTTGGGGCCCTGTATGACGTGGAAAGTGCCTATTTGGCAAAACTAAGTGCAACGGAGGGAGCTACCAACCAAGCCGAATCCGTTCAATTGTTTGGTTACGCAGAAAATGGAACCCAGATCGGCTCAAGTTCCGTGTTCACTCTAACAAACACTCTCACCCAGCACACGATCAGTCTTAACAACATTTTCATCCTCGAAATTCGTGCGAGTGCCCCCTCAAAATTTTTTTCTGTGGATAACATTGCGCTGAGTAAGAGCAGTGTCACGGCGGTGCCCGAGCCTTCGTCGATCGCGATCATTGGAGCAGTCATGCTGGTGGTTGGTTCGTTGGGACGGAACCGGCGCCGGATCGATCATCGTCGGTGAGTAGAGTGCGCGTCGCCGCTGTAATCGAGACTGCCATGTGCACCAGGCGGCAGATCGGATCACCTGAGTAGCCGGTCGGCGGGCTGCAGTCGCAGCTTCTTGCCTCCTGCAATATGCTCAATGCACCGGCCAATACCCAATCGCATATTGCCAGCGGTTCGCGTCAGTCGACGTGATCCTCCCGATCGATGGCCAGACGCAGCGCGCCGACGACGGGATCGCTGACTTGATGCATCTCCCGGGGAACGCAGTCTAAGCCGGCCAGTGTGTTCATGATGCGCTGGACGTAGGTCGGTTGGTGCACCAGCACCCCACCGGAAATCACCAGGGGATAATCGTGGCCCGAGTATTCCAATTGACGCGCTACGCTGTGGACCAGACCGGCCAGGGCGGCGGCTCCCGCGTCCACCAGTCGCCGAACTTCGGGCACATCGATCAACGAAAAGACCAGGGGGGCCAGCGATGCGATTCGCAACCGCGGATCGGGAGCGCCATACACCCATCCGATCCAATCGTGAGGGCGTTCGATAGAGGCGAACTGGAGCACCGAGTCGACGACTTGCGCCGGACCATTCCGCTGGTCTGCCGCCCGGCACGCCAGGTCCAACAGGCCTTTGCCCAGCCAGAACGCGCTCCCCTCGTCCCCCAGCAAGTATCCCCAACCGCCGGATCGCACTGTCCTGCCCCCGCGTATCCCCAAGGCGATCGAACCGGTGCCGGCGATCAACCCGATCCCTTCGCATTGCTGCCAGGGAGGTGTGCCGTCCGGTTGGGCAGCGGCCAGCAACAAGTGTGCGTCGGTTGCCACGCGACAGCGACCTTTCAAGCCGTTATCGGTCAGCCACCTGCGTAGCCGCGTTTCGTCGGTCAATCCGCTCAACCCGGCCAGGCAGATGCAGGCACCCCGCAATTCGTCCAGCCGCACGTTCGCTCGGCGGCATGCTTCCTGCATCGTCTCCAGCAAGCGCTGTTGTGCGCGGTCCCAACCGATGGCTCCCACGTTCGTGGAATCGCCTTCCACCCGGCTGCGAATCTCCAGACCCCGTTGGGGATGGAAGGACCCCACGGCCACCGCCGTCTTCGTCCCACCACCATCGACCCCCAAGTACATTCCCGGCGCGTTATTCATGGTGGCTCCGTCGCGGCGCATCCTGCTGGGCAAGATCCAGCGCCGTTCGCAGGTGTCCTTCGGATTGCTGCAGCAGCGCGCGGGCCGCTGCGGCTGGGACGTTGCCCAGGTGAGACACGATGGCGGTTTTTACTTCGCCGCCGCACGCGTTGAGCAATTCGATAGCCCGATCGGAGTCCAGCCCCGTCACCTCGCGGACGATGCGAATACTGCGCTCGCGCAATTTCGTGTTCGTGGCGCGCAGATCGACCATCAAATTGCCAAACGTCTTGCCGATGCGGACCATGGCTCCGGTAGTCAACATATTCAGCACCATCTTGGTCGCCGTACCTGCTTTCAGCCGCGTGGATCCGCTGAGCACCTCAGGCCCCACCACGGGCGCGATGACCAGATCGCATCGGGAGTGCAGTCGCGAATCTGCATTGCAGGTGAATCCGATCGCCCTGGCGCCCAGTTGGCGGGCGTAATCCAGCCCGCCCAGAACGTAAGGCGTGCGGCCGCTGGTGGCGATGCCGACGAGCACATCTTGAGCCGAAAAGTCGATCGATTTCAGGTCGGCTACCGCGTATTCCGGATGATCTTCCGCGCCCTCGATGGCCCGCGTCAGCGCTGCTGGGCCCCCCGCGATCAATCCGACGACCATTTCCGGAGGGGTGCTGAAGGTGGGGGGGCATTCCGACGCATCGAGCACCCCCAACCTCCCCGAGGTACCGGCTCCCAGGTAAACCAATCGGCCACCGCGCCGAAAGGCCTCGGCGATCCACTCGATGGCCGTTGCGATGCGTGGAGTTTCCTGCGCGACCGCGGGGGCGACCTTAGCATCTTCCCGATTCATCAGCCGCACGATCTCCTCGGCCGAGAGGGAATCGAGCTCCATTGAATCCGCGTTGCGTTGTTCGGTTGTCAAGTCAGTCATGCGTTGCAGGGTTGGGTGATAGAGTTCGTTGCGGTTCGAGCGCGTCGGACCCAGGAACGGCCAGCACGCGGCCACCGCCCAGGCGGGCGCGTTTTATGATACATTCACTCCCGACTCATGCCTCGCACCAGGCATTGCTGGAAGTCTCATTTGTCTGGAATCGTCCTCGGAAGGCGGACAATCGCTATGCCCGCAGTCGTGGCACAACTGAATCTGGGTTGGTTCGACGCCTCGGTTTTGGCTGTTGCCGTCGTCGCAGCGATCGTGATCGGATTGCGGCTGGCGGGGCGACAGGATTCCGCCGAAGCATTCTTGTTGGGCAATCGGGACTTGCCGTGGTGGGCCATTCTAGGATCGATCGTGGCGACGGAAACCAGCACGGCCACGGTACTCAGTTTGCCCGGAGCCGGTTTTGGACCGGTGGGGATGAAGTTCTTGCAAATTGCATTGGGTTACATCGTCGGACGCGTGCTGGTGGTCCAGATCCTGCTGCCAGGTTTCTTCCAGGGGAAACTGTTCAGTGCATACCAGGTGCTGCAGCGGCGTTTCGGAACATCGGCTACCCTGGCGGCATCGGCTCTGTTTCTGGTCACGCGCAATCTGGGCGACGGTCTGCGGTTGTTCCTGGCGGCTATCGTATTGCAA
>RFIQ01000075.1 GCA_003695565.1 Planctomycetota bacterium
ATCGGCAGCGACGCATTTCAAGAGACGCCGATCGTGGAAGTGTGCCGCAGTATCACCAAGCACCACTACCTGGTCACCCGCGTCGAGGACGTCGCTCGGGTGATGAAGGAGGCTTTCTATGTCGCCACCACGGGCCGTCCCGGGCCGGTGTTGGTCGACATGCCCAAGGATGTGCAGCTCGACAGTTGCGAAGTCGACTGGGATGTGCCGATGAACCTGCCGGGTTATCGTGTTACCAAGCCGTTGGCCCAGCCCGAGCAGATCCGGCAAATCGCCGCGGCGATCAAACATTCCAAGCGTCCTATCATCTATTGCGGTGGTGGCGTGGTGGCCAGCGAAGGAGCCGCAGCCCTGCGGGAGCTGATCCGCAAAACCGGCATTCCAACCACCATGACCGTGATGGGCTTGGGATTGATCCCCAACGAAGATCCGTTGTCATTGGATATGTTGGGTATGCACGGTGCAGCCTACGCCAATTACGCCGTGCGCGATTGCGACTTGCTCTTGGCGCTGGGTGTTCGGTTCGACGATCGGGTGACCGGCAAACTCTCCGAGTTCGCTAAGAACGCCAAAATCATCCATGTGGATATCGATGCATCGGAGTTGAACAAGAACAAGATCGCTCATATTCCCGTGTGCAGCGACGTGCGCTACGCCCTGGAGGAGCTGAACAAGATCGTCGAGGCACCAGACATCGACGAATGGGTTGCCCACTGCCAGGAACTGAAGGCCAGGTTCCCTTTCCATTACGACGAGAATTTCGATGGCATCCTGCAGCAACACGCCATCCGCGAATTGTCCGACCTGACGCGGGACCGCGACACCTATATTGCAGTCGGTGTGGGGCAGCACCAGATGTGGGCGGCGCAGTTCTATCAGTTCCGCCAACCTCGGCACTGGTTGAGCTCTTCGGGGTTGGGGACGATGGGATTCGGCTTGCCAGCCGCCATGGGAGTGCAGGCGGCCCATCCCGACGCCTTGGTCATCGATATCGATGGCGACGGTAGTTTCCAGATGAACATTCAAGAGCTGGCCACGCTGCATTGCGAAAAACTGCCGGTCAAAGTGCTGTTGCTGAACAATCAGCACTTGGGCATGGTCGTGCAATGGGAAGACCGATTCATGGGAGCCAACCGCGCGCATACGTACTTGGGCCCCATCGACCATCCCGAGGCGAGTGGGCCTGGGGTGACCGACCCGCACGCTTATGTCCGCGAGCGTTATCCCGATTTCGTCCAGATCGCCAAAGGGTATGGATGTGCTGCTGCGACGGTCAGCAAGAAATCGGAATTGCGGGCGGCCTTGCAGGAGATGATCGATTATCCCGGCCCCTTCGTGCTGGACGTGGCGGTCCCATACCAGGAACACGTCTTGCCGATGATCCCCTCCGGCCAAACGGTCGACGACATGATCCTGGAATGATCCTATTTCTGGCCTGCACGCGCACCGTATGGCCGGGAACCACTTTTTCGATATCGAAAAACCTCCGCCGATTCGTATTGGCGGAGGTTTTTTAGTTTGATACCATCCCCTTCGTTGAAGCCAACCAGATGAACGGGCGATCGCGAAAGGAAATCTCGCGTGCGGCTCGTTACGGAAACAGCTCAAAATATCCATCGATGGCGGAGGGAACCATGGCGACGGCAGATCGACAGCAGACCGGTGTCCACATTCGCTGGATGATTCGCAGAGACATGCCATCGGTATTGTCGATCGAAGAAGCCAGTTTTGAATTCCCTTGGTCGGAAGAGGACTTTGTCCATTGCCTGCGTCAGCGGCACTGCATCGGTATGGTCGCGGAAATCGATGATCGCGTGGTCGGCTTCATGGTCTACGAACTGCACAAGAATCGGCTGCACCTGTTGAATTTCGCGGTCGCTCCCGACATGCGTCGCCGCGGTGTGGGGCAGGCGATGGTGGAGAAGCTGGTTAGCAAACTTTCAATGGACCGTCGCAACCGCATTCTGCTGGAAGTCCGAGAGACGAACCTGGCCGCTCAGTTGTTTTTCCGCTCAGCCGGTTTTCGGGCTATCTCGGTATTGCGCGATTTCTATGAAGACACGACCGAGGATGCATACCTCATGCAGTATCGGTACCGGCCGCAGGAGCAGGAAGTGAGCGTCGAGATGTTCTCCAATCGGCGCATGGCAGGCTGAGAACACCGCGGTGGCAAACAGAATTCAGCGCTGCGAGTTGCTTCTCGAAACTTCGCGGTTTCGCGTTGTTCGCCTGCAGTATCTGTTGCGCAATGGGCACCTGCACCAGCGGGAAGTCATCCAGCATCCCGGTGCTGTGGTCGTCGTCCCCATCCTGGACGATGGGGCCGTGTGCTTGATTCGCAATTACCGCGTAGCTGTCGACCGAACGCTGCTGGAGTTCCCGGCGGGAACGCTCGAACCTGGCGAAGATCCATTGCACACCGCTCGACGTGAACTGCAGGAAGAAGCCGGTTTTCGCAGCGGCCAGATCGAGCCGCTGGGCGAATTCTATATGTCCCCAGGGATCCTCGATGAGCGCATGCGGGTCTTCGTGGCGCGGCGTCTGGAGGCGGGCCCGCCCGCGCTGGAAGCGGGGGAAGAAATCGAGCCTGTCTTAATGGGTTGTCGCGATGTCGACCGACTCATTGCCCAGGGCGAAATTCTGGATGCCAAGACGATTGCCGCCTGGTGCTTGTTCCAGCGGTCCAGCAACGCATCCGGCAGCGCCGTCGATCACACCTGAACGGCGTCCCGCGCTGGCAGCTCATCGAGACAGACGTTGGTACGGCCGTGTCGCGGATGCGCGTCCCCCAACGTCACTACATCGCTACGTCAGCCACGTCAGGGGTGCATGTCAGGGTTTGTAGTATTTTAGGCGGCGGTTTTGGGTAGGAATTTTTCCCTTCGTAATGTGGGAGATCCCGGGCGGCGGAGTAAGAAACGGACCA
>RFIQ01000076.1 GCA_003695565.1 Planctomycetota bacterium
AACGCTGGGCAATCGAAGAAACGCTCAAGATGACCGGTGGCAATCGGGAGGAGGCCGCGCGGATCCTCAGCATCGGAGCCCGAACTCTCTACCGCAAACTCGACAAATACCGCCACGACGACTCCCAACGCAACAGCGACGCCAAGTAACAAACCATCAACATCCTCCCACGTTCGTAGTGCCCCCTTCCGGCGGCCAATTCGCGCTCGCAACGAAGCCGTTTCGCCTGCAGGCATCCCGCGCACGGGCAGCATCGATCCGGACACTCCGCGATGGAGGCAACTTGGCAACGGAGTGTTCGATAGGAGCGGCAGATCTGCGGCGATTCATTTGGAAATGGCGGCGGCGAAGCTGAAGCTGATTAACATGATGATCCACACGACATCCAAAAAGTGCCAGTACATGGCGCAGAACCGCACTGGGAAATTCCGTTCGTGATCGTAGGCTTTGCGGCGAATGCCGAACAGGACGAAGACCATCCCGGCAACGCCGCCCAACACGTGCAAGGCATGCACGATGACCAGAAAGAACGTCATGCCGTACAGGTTGCGCATGGCTGGTCCCGGTTGTTCCATCCGCTCGATCATCTGGCTCAAAGCGGTTCCTTGAATCACGAAGAAGGAGAGAGCCAGCAGAAATGACAAGACCATGTAGCGGGCCAGATCGGCATGCCGTTCGCACCGCACGGCCAGCACTGCCAGGTGCAGCAAAGTGCTGATAGCGACCAGAATGACCGTGGTCAGTACGAACAGGGGCGGCAGCCAGAACGGTTGCACGGGCTCGCCGGGGCGATTCAACCTCAGCGCCACGTAGATCGCATACAATATCATGCATGCGAGAAAGAATACGGTCAAGGACACCAGGAAAATCCAAGCTCCCTGTTCCCAGCGGCGGTCCGTTTCCAGCTTGCCCGCGATCGGCGGTTTGAATCTCGTAGGCATCGAATGGTTTCCTCGGCGATCTGGTCGCGGTCAGGCCAGCCCCTGGCGCCGCCACAGCCCCAACCCCGGATCGCTGACGAAGTAGAACGGGTTGCCATCGCGATCGGTGTGCCACCCGTCTTGCAAACCTTCGCACCCATAGTGGTCCATCAATTGCCTCCAATCGCCATAGGTGTAACCCACCGATTCGATTTCCTCACGGGTCAAACCTCCGGGGGCATACACGATCTCGAATCTGCCTTCGGACGTGCCATGAATCAGGTGTGCCGCGGCGCCGAGAGCGGCCTGCAAGTCCTCGTTCTCCTGGACAAACTTCAGCACTTGAGGCGTGGGGCGGTAACCGTACTTGCGGATCAAGCGATCCACCATCGGGCTCTCGCCGAATTCCTTCACCCCGGGCGCGATGACGATCAACCGCCCGCCGTCACCGATCAGCATTCGTGTCCGGTAGATGGCTTTGTTCGCCACCCACATCCGCTTGTATTTCTGCGGATTCATCGTCACCACCACCGTTTGAGGCGTCGGAGCGATTTCGAAACAGTTCACTTGAGCGGACAGTGCTCCGGCGGCGAAGAACACGTCGTGGGAATCGCCCACATACAATCCCCGGACGATACGTCGCCCCGGCGGAGTCGATTCGACGACGGTCAGGATATACATCAGAGGCATGTGCTTGCAAAAACGATCCTGGGCCTCGTTCAGAATCCGCCGCAACGGAGTGTCGCAACGCCCCATGATCCGCTCCATGCCATACAGGGCACTCAAGTAATGGCTTTCGTTGATTCCCTGGTCGCCACCGGTGCCGACGAAAACATTCTTGTTGTAGTTCGCCATGCCAATGACTTCGTGCGGTACGACTTGCCCGATCGACAGGATCAAATCATGGCCGCCTTCTACCAGCAATTTGTTGACCTGCGCCGACCAGGGACGTGAATAGATTCCTTCGGTCGCCTCCGCCACGAACTCGGCATCGATCTGACCCAGCGTCACGACGTCCCTCTGCCAGTCGTGAACGCGGATCAGCGTTTGGGGCAGGTCGCCGAACAGGTAGGTCAATTCCTCCGGCGTCATTGGCGCGTGTGTGCCCAATGCGGGCATCACATCGGTCAAGCGATCGCCCAGCATGTCATAGGCCAAGCGCGTGATCTCCCCCGCCCGACTGTCCGCCCGCGTATGGTCGGGGGGCAGCGCCAACACGCGCCGCGGCGACCCGGCGGCTGCCACGGCAGCCGAGAGCGCTTCGCGAAAGTCGTCTTCGCCGAGATCTGCCTGGGCGTCGCCG
Source organism: Planctomycetota bacterium (assembly GCA_003695565.1). Taxonomy (GTDB): domain Bacteria; phylum Planctomycetota; class Planctomycetia; order Pirellulales; family Pirellulaceae; genus Aureliella. The sequence continues at coordinate 2,224 of RFIQ01000076.1, forward strand.
CGCTGGAAGTAGATGGTCATTGGGATCCTCGAGTCGGTTGGAACGAGCGGTTCTTGCTGGGCGGTCTGCCCGATTGGGCGAGCTGGTACAATGCAGCCTCCTGCGGGCCGGCACCTGGCCGCAGTCTGCCGTACCATCAGCTACTGGATCGAGTGCCGGTGCGACATCGGCTGTCTGCCTATTGTGACATCGGATCGGCCCGCGCGAAGCGGATTTCAGGGGAGAACGCCATGGCCCGGGGTTGGATCATGCGACAAATGGTAACGGTCCGTCGCGGTTTGTTCGCTGGGAGAACGCTGGGGTGGATCGGTTTGGTTGCCGCAGTGGTGCCTGGCGGGGCGCCAGTCGGTTGGGCTCAAAGCGAATCGGCTGGGAAGCCTCGAGACGAAGTCGAGAGTGCCTTGCAGGGAGTGGCGTTCCGCCAGGGACTGGCGGGCAACTCTGGGTGGCCTCGACATGTCGTCGACAATACCTTGCACGGAGCCGATGGGGCTCGTTTGGCCGATGCCAATGGCGATCGGTGGCTGGACATCGCGACCGGATGGGAGGAGAGCGGCCGGACGCGGATTTACTGGCATCCCGGTCCTGGCCGCGCACATCTCCCCTGGCCGTTTGTCGACCTGGGGGAGACGCCCAGCGTCGAGGACGCTTGCTGGGTAGATTTGGATGCGGACGGGCGCCTCGATGTGCTGTCCAGTTGCGAGGGACGCGAGCGAACGTTGCACGCTTTTCTGGCCCAGACGGCCGAGGGTGATGGAGCGGGCGCGCTGCAGTGGCGGCATGTAGAAGTGCCGGCCAGCCGCGGGCGGACCGCGTGGATGTTTGCTGCCCCGATGCCACAGGTTGACTCTGCCGGCAGGACGGCTGCCCGTCGAGCTGCGGCGGAGCCGATCGTCGCGCTGGGCAGCAAGAATCCCAACGGAATGGTCGGTTTGCTGGTGGCGGGAAAGCGGCCTGCGCGGTGGCGCATCGTCCCCTTGGTGGCTGCCGCTTGGATCATGTCGTTGCAATGGGCGGATGTCGACGGTGACGGTGATTACGACTTGATCTATACGGACCGGAAAGGAGCCGCCTCCGGTGTCTACTGGCTGGAGAACCGCTCTACCAGCAGCGACGATGTGGCCCATCCAGCCTCCTGGCGGCGCCATGCCATCTGTGGTTTGGGCAGGGAGGTGATGTTCCTCGACATGGTTCCCAGGCACCCTACGGCCGGTCAAGGTACTCCGTCGGGCGATTCGCCCCCCGGATCCGACAAATTCGGCGACCTGCCCCGCGGACAGCAGGTGGCAATGACATCAGGCGGCACAACAGGCGGGCTGGCGGCAGGGTGGCGGATCGTCGTCCCAGCCAAGCCGAACCGGGTGTTGATGCTGGAATCGCCGGCCGAGCCCCGTGAACGGTGGCATGAGACCGAGGTAGATGTCCCCGCATCCGGCCTGCCGACGGGCCACTTGAAGAGCGTGCGGGTGGTCGATGTGGATGCCGACGGTCGGGAGGATTGGATCCTGTCCTGCGAAGGCGCGGACGGCGATCGCCGCGGAGTGTTTTATGCAACCATCGACCGAGGACGCATCCGGCGCCTGACCGATATCTCCGGGCCGCCGGGGACGAAATTCGACTTAATCCAAGTGTTGGATGTGGACGGCGACGGCGATCTGGATATCCTCAC